>CAMCOB010000141.1 GCA_945876305.1 Bifidobacterium breve | reverse complement strand
GCCACCGCACCCTTGCCCTCAAGCGGGATGACGTCGAGGCTCAGGTTGGTGCGGTCGAACCCGGTGCGCACGGTCACCGGGTCGCGGAGCCCCAGCCGCGAGGTGATCTCGGCCGACACCTCGGGGGTTGCAGTGGCCGTGAGCGCCATCACGCATCGTGGGTTCAGCACCTGGCGAAGTTCGGCCAGACGCAGGTAGTCGGGGCGGAAGTCGTGCCCCCACTCGCTCACGCAGTGGGCCTCATCAATCGCCAGCACATCAATGGGGTTTGCCTGCAGGGCCTGGGTGAAGGCCTCATGCACAAAACGCTCGGGCGCGCACAGCACCAGTCGCGCCTCGCGCCGCCGGATCATGTCGATGGCCGCGCGCGTTTCTGCCGGCGACTGGGTGCTGGTCACCATGGCCACGGGCAGTCCGGCTGCAGCAAGGCGGGAGTGCTGGTCGCTGATGAGGGCGATGAGCGGGCTCACCACCACGGTGAGGCCACCGCCACAGAAGGCGGGAGCCTGAAAACACAGCGACTTGCCAGACCCGGTGGGCATTACCACCAGGCTGTCGGCACCGGCCATCGCGGCGAGGATGGGGCGGTCCTGCCCGGGGCGAAGCGACGGCACGCCAAGGATGTCGAGGATGTCGCGGAGCGGGCGTGGATCGCCGCCATCGCGCGGCGGCATGCGCCCGTCCATGCCATCGCGTCGTGCGCGAAGGGGGGCGGCGATGCGACCAAGCGACTGGCGCGCCTCGCCCTCCAGATCGCGCCAGTCGCCGCGCAGCGACTCAAGCAATCGGTCTGCGGTGGTGGCATCGCCGCCGCTGATCGTGCCGCTCCGCTCGGCCCGGGCGAGCATGTATGCCAGGTCGGCGACGACGTCAACTGGCAGATTGGGCATGGCACTCACAGGCAGCCGAGGGTAGCGCTGTTGCCGGACCTCTAGGATTACGGCAGATGACCACCCTGAACTTCCGGCCGGCGGCCGCCCTCTCGGGTTCCGTGGCGGTTCCCCCGGACAAGTCCCTCACGCACCGGGCATTTCTGCTCGGTGCCATTTCGGACCGCGCGGTGACCGTCGAGAACCCGCTCGACTCCGAAGACACCCATGCAACCCTGCAGGCGGTTCGCGCACTTGGGGCAGAGGTGCAGGGCGACGTGTCCGACGATCGGGTGGTCATCACCGGGCGCGGCGTGCGTGGGCTCACTCCGCCCCCGGTCATCGACTGCATGAACGCCGGCACCCTCATGCGCCTGGTGGCGGGAATCCTTGTGGGGCAGTCGGGTGACGTGACCATTCTTGACGGCGACGCGTCGCTGTGTGGTCGTCCCATGCGCCGCATCGTTGACCCGTTGCACGCAATGGGTGCGGTGATCGAGCCCACCGACGACGGCACGCCGCCGCTTGCGGTGCGCACCGGCCGCCCGTTGCACGGGGTGGTGCACGACCTGCCGGTGGCGAGCGCACAGGTGAAGAGCTGCGTGCTGCTGGCAGGGCTGAATGCCGAGGGCGAGACCTGGGTGCGCGAGCCGGTGCCGTCACGGGATCACACTGAGCGCATGCTGCGTGCGGCGGGCGTTGAACTGCTGGAGCGCGACGGCATGGTGGGCGTTCTGGGTCCCGTTGACTCGTTGTCACTGCCCGACATCCGCGTGCCCGGCGACTTCTCGTCGGCCGCCTTCGCCATCGTCGCGGGTGTACTGCGCGGCGATCCGGAAGTGCGTGTGACCGGTGTCAATCTCAACCCCGGCCGCACGGGCCTGCTCGGCGTGCTCGCACGTATGGGTGCCGACGTGCGTGTGGAGCCCGGCCCGGACGTCGCCGGCGAGCCCTGCGGCGACATCGTTGTGCGACGTACCAGCCTGCTGCAGGCCACCGACGTGACGGCAGCCGAGGTGCCATCGATGGTTGATGAGCTTCCCCTGGTGGGTCTGCTTGGTGCGCTGGCCGCGGGTATCACCACGGTGAGCGGGGCGCACGAGCTGCGCGTGAAGGAGAGCGACCGCGTGGCAACCGTGGTGGGCCTGCTGCGTGCGGTTGGGGCATCTGCCGATGAGCGCGAGGATGGCTTTGTAGTAACCGGCGGGCGGTCAATTCCAGGTGGTGAGGTACAAAGCGACGGCGACCATCGCCTGGCCATGCTGGGCGCGATTGCCGGGATAGTCAGTGACGGTGGCGTCACGGTGCACGGCTTTGAGGCATCTGCAGTGTCGTACCCGGGGTTTGCGGACGACATGGCATCAATCGGGGCGCAGATCGCATGATCGTGGCAATCGACGGCCCGGCCGGGGCGGGCAAGAGCACCGTCGCCCGCGCCGTGGCCGATGCACTTGGCGTGGGCTATGTGGACACCGGTGCCATGTACCGCGCACTCACACTTCTCGCGCTGCGATCCGGCGTGGACCTTGCTGATGACGCAGTGCTCGCTGACCTTGCCCGCGCCAATCCCGTGCGCCTCGACCACGGCAGCACGGGCCTTCGCGTGTACATCGCAGGCGACGATGTGACCATGGCCATCCGCGAGGCCGACGTCACCGGCGCGGTGTCCCAGGTGGCTGCGCACCCCGGCGTACGCGCAGAGATGGTCGATCGCCAGCGCGACATCATGGCCATTGGCGACTGGGTATCTGATGGCCGCGATATCGGCAGCGTGGTGTGCCCGGATGCCGCGGTAAAGGTGTTCCTCACCGCCTCAGTTGACGAGCGCGCACGCCGTCGCCACGCGGAGCTCGTGGCGCGCGGCGAGAAGGTTGACCTGCGGGTTATCCGCGACGACGTTCTGCGACGCGATCACGCCGACTCCTCACGTGCGGCGAGTCCGCTGGTTGTTGCCGATGGCGCCGTCATTCTCGACACCACGGGCATGGGCATTGACGAGGTCGTGCGCCGAATTGCAGGCATGGCAGCGGAGGCCCGGTCGTGAGTGAGCGGGAGCACACCGAAAGCCCCGCCGACCAGGTACAGCACCGCATGTGGTTCTGGTGGATCTGCGCCGAACTGATGTCGGTGGTGTACCGGCTGTGGTTCCG
>CAMCOB010000140.1 GCA_945876305.1 Bifidobacterium breve | reverse complement strand
TGATTGAGGCCGTCCCGCTCGGGCACGACTTCTACGACTTCGAGGCCCGCTACACCCCGGGCGAGTGCGAGCTGCGGGCCCCGGGCGACCTCGACGACGCCCTGGTGCAGGAGGCCGCCGCCGTCAGCATCGCTGCCGCCCGTGCGCTTGAGTGCCGCGGCATTCCGCGCGTCGATCTCATTCTTGCTGCTGAGGGCCACTTCTGGGTGCTCGAGGTCAACACCATCCCGGGCATGACCGACACCAGCCTGCTGCCCAAGGCCGCCGAAGTCGCCGGCATCGGGTTTGACCGCGTGGTGGCCGACATGCTCGACCTGGCCGCGCTCGACGTCTGAGGTGGGCACCATCGGCGATATCCCCGCAGCCACGCGTTCGCGGGTGCAGGTTGGTGGGGTGGCGTTGTCGGTGCAGCAGATGGGTCCGTCCGATGGCCTGCCGGTCATCCTGTGGCACGGCTTTCCCGAACTCGGCTACTCGTGGCGCGCTCAGGCCGCCTCACTGGCCGCCGCCGGCTACCGCGCCATCGTCCCCGACCTGCGCGGCTACGGCGAGAGCGACCGTCCACAGGGCACCGCCGAATATGCCTTCCCAAATCTGGTGGGTGATGTCACCGGGCTCATCAGTGCGCTCGATCTCGAATCAGCGCACCTCGTAGGCCACGACTGGGGTGGCAGCCTCACCTGGGCCACCGCAGCGCTCGCGCCACAGGTAGTGCGCTCGTTGTTCATCCTCAACTCACCGCACCCGGTGGCAAGCGCCGAGTGCCGCCAGGTACCCGAGCAGCAGCAGAAGAGCTGGTACATGCTGCTGTTTCAGTTCCCCGGGGTCGCCGAGGAGTGGCTGCTCATTAACGACGCCGCCAACCTCGAGGCGTTCGTGTTCGACACCGCCGCGCCCGGCACGTTCCCGCCCGCCGAGCGCCGTGTCTTTAAGGACGCCCTGATGCGTCCGGGCGCCATGACCGCCGCGCTCGAGTACTACCGCGCCAACATCCCGCCCGAGAACTGGCTGAAGCCACCACCGCAGATGCCGCCCGTCACCGTGCCCACCACCATCGCATGGGCCGACAACGACGCCTACATGAGCGACCTGCTGCTTGAGCGGTCAATCACCAAGGTCACCGGCCCGCTTGAGGTGGTGATGCTCCCGGGCGTCAGCCACTGGGCCCAGCAGGAGGCACCCGAGTTGGTCACCGACGCCCTGCTCGCTCATCTCGCCCGCGTCGCGTAGCACCCCCCGGCAACCCGGGCACCGCCTAGAGTGCCCGCATGGCTGACTCTCCGGCAGGACGTATCGAAACCGACCGCGATGGTGACGTGGTGGTGGTGACCATCGTCAATGAGGCCCGGGACAATAGCCTTGACGACCCCATGCTGAAGGCGCTCGCCGAGGCGCTCGATCCCGAGGCCCTCGGCGATGCCCGCGCCGTGGTGCTCACCGGTGCCGGCGACCGCAACTTCAGCGGCGGCGTTGACCTGCAGGCGCGCGATGGAGACGCACTCACCGATGCCGTGCGCAGTGGTGAGCGCCTGCTCGGCCGTGCCGCCGCCGCCGTAGAGGGATGCCCGGTGCCCGTGGTGTGTGCCCTTAACGGTAACGCCTTTGGTGGCGCACTTGAGATCGCCATGGCCGCCGACTGGCGCATCGCATCACGCGGAGCACGGTTTGGTATGCCACCGGCACGGCTGGGCTGGGTGTATGCGGCCGAGGGCATCCGGCGGTTCGTTGATGCCTGCGGCGCGGCCAACACCCGTGAACTCTTCCTCACCGGCCGCCCCGTGGATGCCGAGCGCGCCCGGCAGATGGGAATGGTCAACCGGGTGGTCGATCGCCTCGAGCTCGGTGACCTCGCCTTCGCCGACGCCATGGAGATCGGTAAGAACGGCCCCATCGCCGTCGCCGGCATGCGCGCCGTCATCAAGGCCATCGAGACCGACGCGCCGCCGTCGGAGGCTGCCGAGATCGCCGAGCGGTGGCGTCAGCGGGCATTCCAGAGCGCCGACATCGAGGAGGGCCTCGCGGCCTTTCGCGAGAAGCGGGATCCCGACTTCACCGGCCGGTAGGCACCCGTGCTGCGCGCGTACGCACACGACCGCTTCCATTACGAACTCCCCGAGGGCCACCGGTTTCCGCTCGGCCGGTACCGCATGCTGCGCGAGGCCATCGAGGCGCAGGGCATCGCGCAAGTGCTCGAGGCTGACGCGGCCACCGACGACGATCTACTGCTGGCACACGACCCGCTGTATGTGGACCGCGTGAAGAACGGCCGCATGAGCGAGCGCGAGCTCAAGGCCTTCGGCCTGCCATGGTCGCCGGGGCTGGTGGAGCGCGGGCGTCGAAGCGTAGGTGCCACCATCGCGGCGGCACGAGCATCGCTCGAGGACGGCGCGGCCATCAACCTGGGTGGCGGTACCCACCACGCCTTCTCCGACGCGGCCAAGGGATACTGCTCGTTCAACGACGTGGTGATTGCCACCCGCCGCCTGCGCACCGACGGCACCATCTCGCGCGTCCTGGTGGTGGATCTCGACGTCCACCAGGGCGACGGCACACATTCGATGTTGGGAACAGACCCCAATGCAACGTGCATGTCGATCAACGGCGGTGCCAACTACCCGTTCCGTCGCGTGCCCGCCGATGTGGAGGAAGACCTGCCTGACGGCACGGGCGACGACCGCTACCTCGAGACCGTCGCCCGCCTCTTGCCCGTGGCCCTCGACCGCGGCCGCCCCGACATCTGCTTTTACCTCGCCGGCGCCGACCCGTACGAGGATGACCGCCTGGGCCGGCTAGCCATCACCATGAGGGGCCTGGCCGAACGCGATCTCCTGGTGCGCGACGCCATGCGTGAGCAAGGCGTGCCGGTGGCCGTGTGTTTGGCCGGTGGCTACGGCCGCCGTATCGAGGACACCGTGGCCATCAACCTCACAACCGTGCGCACATTCGCGCGCTATTCGCCGGCGGTGCAGTCGGTGGTGACCAAGCGCGTGAGGTAGGGGCCCCAAATACCCGCCCCATGAAGCCATGTGGCCGGGCGCGAGTAGTCTCGGCGATGCCGAACCCCACATGAGGATCCCCTGATGACCCGCTCCGTCTTCTGGCGCCACCTTCGACTGCCTCTTGCTGCCGGCGCATGCCTCGCGGCACTCAGCGCCGTTGCGCTCGGGGTGCTGCCCCAGCAGCAGGGCACCGT
>CAMCOB010000139.1 GCA_945876305.1 Bifidobacterium breve | reverse complement strand
CAGCCCGGTGCCCTCGGGGTTGGCAGGCTCCACCGAGACCCGCGCGCCATCGGGGGCCACGACGTCCTCGGGCGCACCCTCAATGCATGCATCCATTGCCCCGGGGCGCACGATCACAGCGGCGGGCCGGTGGTACGCCGCCAGTACGTCGTTGGCCAGGGCCAGCATGTCGGTGGTGTCACCCTCGGCGGTAAACCACGACGACGCCATGGGGTCGGGCCACAGCTTGAGGGTGGCCTGCACGATTACACCCAGTGTGCCGAGCGACCCCACCATGAGTCGGGGCAGGTCGAATCCGGTCACCAGTTTGACTGTGCGGCCGCCGCCCACTACCAGGCGCCCGTCACCCGTGGCCACCACCACCTCCATGAGGGAGTCGCGCACGGCGCCCTGACGAAGCCGCAGTTTGCCGGTGCGTGCAGCCGACAGGATCCCGCCAACGGTGGCACCGGGGCGGACGTCGGCCGATGCCCAGCGCTGGCCTCTGCCACCGATGAGCGCTGCCACGTCGGTGGCAAGTGCCCCGCCTTCGACCGTGATGATCATGTCGGCGGGTGAGTAGTCCACCACCCGGTTGAGTGCGAGGGTGCACACAGAGTCGTCCGCCGCACAGGGGCGCCCGCGCCGTGATTCGGTGCCACCACCACGCACGGCCACG
Organism: Bifidobacterium breve; assembly: GCA_945876305.1. Taxonomy (GTDB): domain Bacteria; phylum Actinomycetota; class Thermoleophilia; order Miltoncostaeales; family Miltoncostaeaceae; genus SYFI01. Next base: position 2,535 of record CAMCOB010000139.1, on the reverse strand, counting down.
GTGCGCCCGTCGTCACTCGCCACCGCAAGTGCCTCGGCCAGTTCCTCGCGGGTCGTCGGGGTCAGATCCATGTGCCCTCGGGTGGCTCGCGACCACCGAGCATTGCTTCGCCACACCGCGCACCGAGGGGCAGCACCTTGTGCGGGTTGAGCCGCTCGTCGGGATCAAACGCCCGGCGCATACAGGCCTGGGCCTCCAGGTCTCCCTCGGTGAACACCAGCGGCATGTAGTCGCGCTTCTCCAGCCCAATGCCGTGCTCGCCCGACAGGGTGCCGCCCACCTCCACGCACTTACGGATGATGGCGTCGCCCGCCCGCTTGACACGCTCCACCTCGTCGGCGTCGCGCCGGTCGAAGGCGATGATGGGGTGCAGATTGCCGTCGCCCGCGTGGAACACATTGAGGCAGATGAGGTTCTCGCGATCGGTGATCTCGATGATGGCCTGCATCACCTCCACCAGGCGCGATCGCGGAACCACGCAGTCGTGCAGGAAGTAGTTGGGCTTGACCCGGGCACAGGCGCCGAACGCGCTCTTGCGGGCCTTCCACAAGAGCGCCCGTTCGTCTTCGTCCTTCGCCACGCGCACGTGGCCCACATTGTTGGCGGCAGCCACCCGCTGCACGGCATCAGTGCCTGCCTCCACGTCGGCTGGTGTGCCGTCCACCTCCACCAGCAATGCGGCGGCCGCGTCAACCGGCAGGTCTGCGTGCACGAATGGCTCGATGGTGCGAAGCATGTTGCGGTCCATCATCTCGAGCGAGGCCGGGATCACGCCGGCGGCGATCACCTGTTCAACCACTGCGGCGGCGTCGGAGATGGTGGGAAAGTCGAGCAGCATGGTGCGAATCGCAGGCGGCTCAGGGGTGAGGCGCACGCAGATACGCGTGACCACGCCCATCATGCCTTCGCTGCCCACCACCACTCCGCGAAGGTCGTACCCGGGAGGGTCAGGCGCCGGCCCGCCGAGCATGACCACCTCGCCGTCGGCCATCACCATCTCCATACCCAGCACGTGCTGGTTGGTGACGCCATAGGCGAGGCAGTGCGGGCCCCCCGCGTTGGTGCCCACATTGCCGCCAATGGAGCACGCCTGCTGACTTGACGGGTCGGGCGCGTAGAACAGTCCGAGGTGGGCGACCGCGGTACTGATATCGAGGTTGAGCACTCCCGGCTCCACCCACGCGCACGAGTTGGGTACGTCCACTTCGGTGATGCGGTTCATGCGAGAGAGCGAGATCACCAGCGAGCCGGCCAGCGGCACTGCACCCCCGGTGAGCCCTGTGCCCGACCCGCGCGGCACCACGTCGAGTCCGGCGGCTGCTGCCACGCGCATGCAGCCGGCCACCTCCTCAGTGTTGGCAGGCAGCACCACGAGGCCGCAGTCACCGTCGTCCTGGATTGATCCATCGCGGGCGTAGATCATGGTGGCGAGGTCGCCTGCCAGCACGTGGTCGCGACCCACCACGGCTGCAAACTGTGATGCGACGTCGCGGGCGATGGTGGTCATGCCGCCCTCGCTGCCACGCCCGCCACCGCTGCCTCGCCAGCTGCGATGGCGGTCATCACCGTGCCGCCCCGTGCCAGTTCGATGCCCTCGAGCGACATCAGCCACCGTGGGGCCCGGGTGACGTCGTCCGCCCGGTGGGCCTCCACCAGCGGGTATGCCCGTGGCATGCGGACGACCTTCAGCATGCGGAAATCGGATGCATCATCGGTCCATCCCAGAGGGTCGACAAGCGACTCGCGAACGGCGTGCGCCAGTGCCTCGTCGTCGAGTGGCCACCACGGGTCGTCGTTGGTGGCGTCCCCGTAGATCTCGGCGCACAGCACCGTACGACCGTCGGGCACAAGGCCCGGATCCCAGTGGCGGAACTCAGCGATGCGGCTGAACGGCACGCGGCGGTCGGCAACCTGAATCCACACCTCGTCAGTGAGCTGTTCGCGATCGGCCACCAGGTACACCAGCGTGACCGCGCGCATGGTGATGGGCACCAGCAGGCCATCCGGTGCCGGGGGGCTGGCGGCATCCACCACGGCGATGGGGTTGATGGCGCAGATGACGGTGGGGGCGGTGAGCGTGCCGGGATGGGCGCCTCCCACCTGCACGCCGGTTACGCGGCCGTCCTCGTGCGTGAGGGCGGTGACCGGGGTACTCAGCCGCACCTCGCCCCCGTGACGGGCGATGCCGTCGGCCATTGCATCCATCAGCGCGCCGATGCCACCCGCCGGGTACCAGAAGCCCTCCGGCGCCTGCTGCTCATCGCGCAGCTTGCGGGAGCGATCGGCCGAGATGACCTCCAGCGGCCAGCCATCCACCTTCTCCACGTACGGCCGCACCACGTGGTCGCGGAATCCCGCGCCGATGCGCGACCCCAACTCGCCGGCTGCAGTGCCATCGTCCACCACGAGATCGTTGGGTGCCTCCGGTATCTGGTCGATGTAGCGCCCGGGCACCACACGCCCGTGCTGCACCCGGGCCACGGGTCGGTCGATCCATCGCATGGGCGAATCCATCAGGTGCTCGGCCCATGCGAC
>CAMCOB010000138.1 GCA_945876305.1 Bifidobacterium breve | reverse complement strand
TCACACTCAAGGCGCTGTCGTACGCGCCCACCGGCGCCATGCTGGCCGCGGCCACCACCTCGCTGCCCGAGCAGCCCGGCGGCGTGCGCAACTGGGACTACCGGTATGGCTGGCTGCGCGATGCCACCTTCACCCTGTACGCCATGATGTTGGGCGGCTACACGCGCGAGGCAGTGGCCTGGCGCGACTGGCTGCTGCGCGCGGTGGCCGGTGATCCCGAAGATATGCAGATCATGTACGGAGCGGCCGGTGAGCGGCGTCTGGCCGAGTGGGAGGTACCCTGGCTCGACGGCTACGACGGCGCGAAGCCCGTGCGCATCGGCAATGCGGCATCCGACCAGTTTCAGCTCGACGTCTATGGCGAGGTAATGGACTCGCTGCACGTCGCGCGCCGCATCGGGGTGGAAGCCGACCCCGATACGTGGGCGCTCGAGCTTGCGCTCATGGAGTCGCTTGAGGCACGGTGGCGCGAGCCCGATGAGGGCATCTGGGAGGTGCGCGGGCCGCGGCGCCACTTCACGCACTCAAAGGTGATGGCCTGGGTGGCGTTCGACCGTGCCATCCGTGCCGTGGAGAACGCCGGGCTCGAGGGACCGGTGGACCGTTGGCGGGAGCAGCGCGCGCAGGTGCACGCCGAGGTATGCGCCAAGGGCTTTGACGAGGAGATGGGGTCGTTCGTGCAGGCGTACGACGTGCGCCGTCTCGACGCGAGCCTGCTCATGATCCCGCTGGTCGGGTTCCTTCCCATTACCGATCCACGCGTAGTGGGCACCATGGAGGCCATCAAGCGCGACCTCACGTACGAGGGCCTCGTCATGCGCTACGACGCCGTTGCCGACGAGACCATCGACGGCCTCCCTGCTGGTGAGGGTGCCTTCTTGCTGTGCACGTTCTGGTTGGTGGATAACCTGGCGATGGCGGGTCGCACCGATGAGGCCACCGCACTCTTTGAGCGCCTGCTGTCGCTGCGCAACGACGTGGGGCTATTGGCCGAGCAGTGGGACAACGACGGTCAGCGCATGCTGGGCAACTTCCCGCAGGCGTTCTCGCACGTGGGCATGGTGAACTCGGCCTGGAACCTCGCGGGCGGTCGCCCCGCCGATGCCCGCTGGGCACGAAGCAGCGATCGTGATCGCGCTGGGGCCGGCGCCGCAGGCACCTGACTTACCGGCTGCCCTCGCAGGCGACGCGGTCGCCATCGCTGTCAAAGCGCTGGTCGTCAACACCCACCACCCTGAACCGTCGTGCCGTGATGTCGGAGCAGTCCAGATCGGGTGGCGTATTTGGGATGCAGGCGCCCGAGTAGTTGGGGTTACAGCCTGTGCGCGCACCCGCGGCCGTGCCGGTCGCTGAATATGCAGGCTTGGTGGTATCGCCGTTGCACGGTGACCCCCAGATACCCCGCTTGATGCGGCGGGCAGTTGCCTCGGCCGAGACAAACTGCGGGGCGTACCGAAATGGGCCGGATGGCCTGTAGATATAGGCCTTCGCAAATCCGTTGGCCACCAGTGCGTAGTTGACTGAGCCCCGTGCCCCCGACCGGCCGTCGCGGTAGATGTAGCCCAGAAACCGGTCGTACTTGTCGCGGATGTCTTGTGACGGGTCTGACACCACGCGCACTGCAAGCCCCACTGGCAGTAGGCGCGTGGTCTCGGCCGATGCCGCGGGACCACCGCACTGCACCGGGTACCCCGGGCGCTTGGTCTCCGGCGTGTCGATTCCGATGAGGCGGATGGTGGTCTGGAAGCCGCGCGAGACGATGCGCACGGTGTCGCCATCAACCACGTAATCGATGGTTCCGCCGAGCACGGTGGGCTGCTGCGCCATGGCAACAGGGGCCAATACCAGGCCGACGGAGATGAACAGCAGAATGTGTCGAACCACGCGCGGCATTGTCATGAGTGTGTATCACTGCCGGGCTGCCCGGCGCTTACGCCACACCGCTAGCCTCACCATGTGAAGAAGGATCCCGACGACCGCCTGATCGCGCCTTGGTCGCGATCGTCGCGCACATCCGCCCGTGTCATCGCATGGCCCATCCGGTCATTCATGCGGTGGCAGGCGGCAGGTGGCGTGGCGCTGCTCGTTGCCACCGTGGTGGCACTGATCTGGGCAAACACCGCGGGCGACTCATACACGTCGTTCTGGTCCACGTCATTCACGCTGGGGCTCGGCGATCACGTACTCACCACCAACCTGCTGGCCGTGGTGAATGACGCGCTGATGTTCCTGTTCTTCCTGCTCATCGGGCTGGAGATCAAGCGGGAGCTGGCGATCGGCGAGTTGTCTGACCGCCGCGCGGCCGCACTGCCGTTGGCTGCTGCCCTGGGCGGCATGATCCTCCCCGCCGGCATCTACCTGGCCATCAATGCCGGCACGCCCGTGGAGTCGGGCTGGGGAATCCCGATGGCCACTGATATCGCCTTCGCGCTCGCGGTGCTGTCGGTACTTCGAAGCAGGGTGCCACAGGCCATCTGGGCGTTTCTCCTGGGCGTCGCCGTGATCGACGACATCGGCGCGATCATCGTGATTGCCATCGCGTATTCCAGCGGCATCTCCCTGGCGTGGCTCGCTGCCGCGGCGGGCGCCCTTGTGATGATGCGGGTGCTGATCTCGGCCCACGTACGTGCCCTGCCCCCCTACCTGATACTCGCCCTTCTCGCGTGGGCATTTACCGCGGCGTCGGGCGTGCACGCCACCATTGCGGGTGTGGCAATCGGGCTGCTCATGCCCGCGCGCGCCATGCAGCGACCGGCCGCGGTGTCGCGCGCAGCCCGTGAGGTGGCCGACCAGACCTCCGACGATCCATCGCCCCCCGATGCCGACGACAAAGCCTGGACCGAACTCGCGCACCTCAGCCGCGGTGCGGTCTCCCCTGCATCGCGGCTCATTCACGCATTGCAGCCGTGGTCGTCATTTGTGGTGCTTCCGCTGTTTGCGCTGGCCAATGCCGGCATCGTCTTGAGCGCTTCGACCTTCGAGGCCCCGTTCTCCGTACGTGCTGCGGTGGGCGTGGGGCTGGCACTGGTGGTGGGCAAAGCGATCGGCATCCCCTTGGGTGCATTCATTGCCCTTCGCACGGGGCTCGGACGCATGCCCGAGGGCGCGCGCTGGAGCCAGATGATGGGCGTGGGTCTTCTCGGCGGAATCGGGTTCACCGTGTCGATGTTCGTGACCGATCTGGCGTTCACCGATCCGTCGATGAGCGAGGCGGTGAAGGCGGGGGTATTGGGCGCGTCGGTGGTCGC
>CAMCOB010000137.1 GCA_945876305.1 Bifidobacterium breve | reverse complement strand
CACCACCAGAACCCGTTCAGCCATTTACACGCCCTCTTCCGTGAAACCCTGACGAGGTGATGGTACCCAGACCGGCACCATGCTGATCACCCGGCAAAGGTTCCCTAACGAGGTCCTAATCCATCCCCGGTACAAAGCAGCCCATACCTTGATGCCATTCGAGCCCGGAGCCACGAGCCATGCAGGACGAGACGAACCCCACGACACCTGACGGCGGCAACACGCCCCCCAAGCCGAAAGGCATGAAGCGCGTGGGTGCAATCGCCCTTCCCGCCGTGGTGGGCGCTGTAACGGCGCTGGCGGTGCTCGCAGGTACCGGACAGCTGGGGGGTGGCGACACCACCATTATCCGCGAGACGGCAAGTGGTGTGACCACCAGCGTGAGCTCTGCGCGCGATGCAGCCACCGAGGCGGAGAGCGCCGTGCCATCGAAGGGGCTGTCGGTCGCCGAAGTCGTGAAGCGCAAGTCGCCGGCAGTGGTGTCCATCAGCAATGAGACCACCCAGGGTGGCAGCCTCGGGTCGGGATTCCTCATCGACGCTGCGGGCCACATCATCACCAATGCCCACGTCGTGGATAGCGCCTCCAAGACCACCGTCACGTTCGAGGACGGCACCGAGGCCAAGGGCACCATCCTTGGCGTGGACACGAGCACGGATGTCGCCGTGGTGAAGATCGACACGGTGCCCACCGGTGTGTCGCCCCTGCCGCTGGGCAACAGCGGCGGGCTGACGGTGGGCCAGGAGGTCGTGGCCATTGGGAACCCGTATGGCTACGCGGGCACCGCCACCACCGGCATCGTGTCGGCGCTGGAGCGGGTAATTGAGTCACCCAGCGGATTCACCATCCAGAACGCCATCCAGACCGATGCCGCCATCAACCAGGGCAACTCCGGCGGACCGCTGTTCGACCGCGACGGCCGGGTGATCGGCATCAACTCGCAGATCGCCAGCAAGAACGGCGGCAACGTCGGCATCGGATTCGCCGTGCCTATCGACACCGTGCGCCCGATCGTCGCGTCGATCATCGCCAGTGGCAAAGCCCAGCACGCATGGATTGGCATCCAGGGGCGCGAGCTCACGCCGGGGCTTGCCGAGAAGCTGGGGCTTGTGGGCAAGCGTGGGGTGATCGTGGCCTCGCTGGATGACCGCGGGCCAGCGAACGACGCGGGCATGAAGGCCGCCGACAGCGCCGATGCCGCCGTGCCAAAGGGCGGCGACCTGATCGTGGCCATCAACGGAACGCCCATCGCCGACATGGCCGATGTGTCGAAGGCAGTGGCAAGTCGCAAGGTGGGCGACCAGATCACCATCACAGTGCTTCGCGACGGCAAGTCCGAGACGCTCACACTCACACTGAAGGACCGGCCGGCCGACGTCGGCGCAAAGAAGTAGGCAAGGCCGCTGCTGGCGCCGGCGCGCTGGCCTATGCTGGATGGCGTGTCGTCGCCATCCAGCATCCGCGCCGCCACGCCGCGTGACGCGGCGGAGATCGGCGCCATCTACGACGAGGCCATCGCGAGCGGGGTGGCCACATTCGCCACCGGTCCGCACGACGTCGATGAGCGAACAGGCTGGCTCAACGACCGCGGTGATCGTGCCCCGGTGTGGGTGCTCGACGATGCTGAGGGCGTGGTGGCGTGGTCGGCCCTTGCCCCGTTCTCGCACCGGTACTGGTACGACGGCGTGGGCGAGTACACGGTGTACGTGGCCGAACGCGCACATGGGCAGGGCATCGGCGGGCGCATGCTCGATGCCCTCATCACCCAGGCCGTGGCGCTCGGATACTGGAAACTGGTGGGGATGATCCTCGAGGGCAACGAGGGCGGACGGGCACTGGCTGCCAGTCGGGGCTTCCGCGACGTGGGTACCCATCTGGCGCACGGTCGGGTGGCCGGTGAGTGGCGCGACGTCACCGTGATGGAACTCCACCTGGAGCCGACATCGTGAGCACCGTCGCTGAGCCGGACGAGTACATGGCAGGCCTGTGGGGCCTGCCCAACACCTTTCTCATCCTCAATAACCAGTACGGCATGGGCACGTCGCTGGAGCATCCCGCCGCACTGCTGGTGTGATGCGTCCAGCACTTCTCGCGAGCACCGAGCGCATCGGCTACATCGAGGCCTGGGACGAGCAGCGGCGCCTTGCCGACCTGGTGCGGTCGGGCGATTCGCCCACCGTCATCTGGCTGCTTGAGCACGACCCCGTGTACACCTACGGCCGCCACGGCACGCGCGAGGACCTGTTCATCACCGACGAGGTGCTGGCCGGTATGGGTGCCACATGCGTGGCCACCGACCGCGGCGGGCAGATGACGTGGCATGGCCCCGGCCAGACCACCGGCTACGTGCTCTGCGACCTTCGTGGTGGCCGTGGGGTACGGCGATTTGTCGGGGCGCTGGTGGATGCCATGACCGACGCCTGCCACGCCTGTGGGGTGGACGCCGCACAGTCGGATCACGAGCGCATGGGCACCTATGTGGAGGGTCGCAAGGTGGGGAGTGTGGGGATACGCGTGGCCGAGGGCGTGAGTCTGCATGGCATCGCGCTCAACCGCGATCCGGACCTTGAATGGTTTCGCATCATGTCTGCGTGCGGCGCGCCGGACGTGGTGGCCACCTCCATCGCGGCCGAGGGCGGCGATGCCGACCGGGTCCGGGCTGAGGATGCCCTGGCACAGGCACTGGCCAACCGGCTGGACCTTCGCCCCCAGCCAGCGGGGCTCATCTCCTAGGCCAGCAACCGCTCCCAGGCCACGAGTGCCTCGCCGATAATGGCGTGGGCCTCGGCATCGCCACCTACCTCGACGACGAGTTCTTCAAGTTCTTCCGGCCCCAGATCGAACGGCTCGGCGTCGGGCCGGGCCGCGTGAAGAAGCTCTGCGAGCGCCTCCGCATCGGGTGTCATGGCAGCAGGTTGACCGCTGCGGCCAGCGCGAGAATGAGCACCATCACGCCATACCCGGTGTAGGCCTCGCCCAGCAGGAAGATGGACAGCGCCACCAGCACCACCGACAGGCCCACCCAGAATCCCTTGGGGATACCGGATGCACCAAAGCCCCAGCCCCCCACGGGTGGTCTTGAGGGCAATCTGCGGCGACCGCTGTCGGGGTTTGGATCCATGAGTGAATCTTAGCCGCGGGCGAGGTGGCTTCCTGCATCCCCGCAACACCGACAATCGTCAGCAGTACGCCAAAGATCCCGGCAACGGTTGAGGCCACCCACTCATCGCGTGCACCACGCGGCGCCAGGATGAGATTGCACCCTGTGACCG
>CAMCOB010000136.1 GCA_945876305.1 Bifidobacterium breve | reverse complement strand
CATGAATGGTGATGCCACGGCCGATCGCGCTGCGATTGGTATCCGGCGCGATCACGAATACCTCACCGAGGGAATCCACGGCCTGCTTCAGCGCGAGGAGTCCCGGAGCATCCACGCCGTCGTCGTTGGTCACGAGAATCCTCACTGGCTACCGATGGTAGCCACCAGCGCGGAGTGCCCCCCGTCGAAACGACGCCATGGATGCCCACCAACATGAGCCACGGGAGCGGAGTGTCCCCGTCGGGAAGACGAAACGGCGCCATGGCCATCAGGACAACGCCCTGGTTGCCTCGCGCTTCCGATTCGCGACCGACGGGGACACTGCGCGCCCGGGTCGTCCAAGCGGAGCAAGAACACCCCGAGCAGCCCCAAGCAGCCCCGGGCCCAATCATCAAAGATGAGCCACGGGAGCGGAGTGTCCCCGTCGGGCAGACGAAACGACGCCATGGCCATCAGGGCAGCGCCCTGGTTGCCTCGCGCTTCCGATTCGCGCCCGACGGGGACACTGCGCGCCCGCGGCGTCCAGGCGGACCCCAAGACGCCCCGGCGCGAGCCCCTCAGTACCGAACAGCCACCAGTGTGAGCCCATGCGGCGGCGCCGTGATGCCGGCATCGCTCCGCGGCGCACCTGCGAGCAGCGCGCGGAACGATTCCGTATCGCGCCGCCCGCGCCCGCACTCGAGCATGGTGCCGACCAGTACGCGCACCATGTGACGCAGGAAGGCGTTTGCCTCGAGCCGCAGCACCCACTCGTCGCCATCGTCGCGCCACGCGCACTCGATCATGGTGCGGTGGAAGAACGTGTGGTTGGTCTCAGTGGGCGTGAACGCCCGGAAGTCGTGCTGCCCGACAGCCATCGCTGCGCATGCATCGAGGGCGGCTCTGTCGAGCGGCCTGCCGAGATGACGAAGGGTGCGGTGGCGGCGAAGCGGCGAGGGTGGTCCCACCAGCAGGCGATAGTCGTACACACGTGACGTCGCGTCTCCGCGCGCGTCGAAACCATCGGGCATCACCGTCACATTCCGTACCGCAACGTCCTGGGGCAACAACCCCGCGAGCGATCGGCGAAGGCGCACCGGCTCGGCCTCGGAAAGGCCATCCGGCACCACGATGCTCGCGACCTGGCCGCTGGCATGAACGCCGGAGTCGGTGCGGCCCGCCACACGAATGGCCGGCCGCGACCTGAAAACGACGTCGAGGGCATCCCTGAGGACGCCCTCGACAGTTCTCTCACCGGGCTGCTCGGCCCAGCCCAGAAACGCCGCGCCGTCGTACTCGATGTCGAGACGGAGCGCGGTCACCGCACGCGGGCTACTTGGAGTTCGTCGGCGTCAGGCCGAACGCGGTCACCTTAAAGGGGTGCACCGCGTACAGCGTGCTCGGCGACTGGTACAGCTGCACCAGGGCCCACTGGTTCTGGGCGTTGAAGGTGAGGTACGAGTTGTTCTTCTGGGTGATGACCGACCACGTGTAGGCGTTGGTGCCGCCAACCTTGCGCTCGGTCACCTTGATGCCGCCCGTGGTGGCCTGCTGCAGATACACGGTGCCGAACTTGTTGTTCGAACCCGTGCCGCGCTGTGCCTGCAGGGTGAGCGTGTAGCCACCGTTGGTCTGCTTGGCCAGGGTGTACTTGTTCGAGGTGGGGCCACACTGCTGGCCACTCGGGAACAGGTCATTCACCACTGCGGTCGGCACGTTGCTGACGTTGTCGCAGAAGTTCTGGCCACCATCCACCACGGTCCACTGCGAGCTGCTGCCGTACAGCAGCACCCACTGCGTGGAGATCTGGTTCTTGTACGCGGCAAGCGGCAGGATCTGCGCACGGGCGTACGACGTGTTGACCGACGACACGGCGATGTTGCCCACCGAGTACTCGGAGTACGTGTAGCCCTGCGTCTGCGTGGTCCACGCGTTGGTGGCGGTCACGATGCCGTTGATCTCGGTCTGCGTTGCAGCCTGCGTTGCCATGGCCGGCGATGCGACCGCAGCGATGCCACCAAGGCCGATGGCGACGGCGCCAAGACCAATGGTCACGCGGGTGCGGATGCTCATGCGGCAACTTCCGGGTTGGCTGCCGGCACGGGGCGCGACAGCTCAAGCAGCACCATCGGAGCGGCATCGCCCTGGCGCGGACCAAGCTTGATCACGCGCGTGTAGCCACCGGGAATGTCCTTGAATACAGGAGCAATCTCGTTGAACAGGCGGTACGTGATGGGCTTATTGCGGAGCAGCGCGATGGCCTGACGGCGGGCGTGCAGCGTGCCCTGCTTGCCGAGGGTGATCGCACGCTCTGCCGTCTGGCGGGCCAGCTTGGCCTTGGCCGCGGTGGTCTGGATGCGCCCATGCTCAAGCAGCGCGATGGCCATGTTGGCCGCCATCGCCGAGCGATGTGCGCTGTCACGATTAAGCTTGGGTCCGCTCTTGCGGTGTCGCATCTGTGTCTCCGGTTACTGGTTGGTGCGGTCAGTCGTCGCGAAGTGCGAGACCGTGGCGGGCAAGGTTCTCCTTGACCTCCTCGACGCTCTTCTTGCCGAAGTTCGGGATGGCCGCAAGGTCATCCTCGCTCTTCGAGATGAGGTCGCCGATGGTCTCAACGCCCACGCGCTTCAGGCAGTTGTACGAACGCACACCGAGCTCAAGCTCCTCGATGAGGATATTGGCCATCTCGCCGCCGGGCTGAGGAGCCTCGGGCTCCTCCTCCACGAGCATGCGGATGTCGTTCGGGTCAGCGAAGATCGACAGGCGCTCGATGAGGATGGCCGACGCTTGGGCGACGGCCGTGCGTGGGTCCACGCTGCCGTCGGTCTCCACCTCGAGGGTGAGCTTGTCGTAGTCGGTGCGCTGGCCGACGCGGGCTGCGCCCACCTCGTACCGCACGCGGCGCACCGGCGAGAAGTTGGAATCAACCGGGATGACCCCGATCGTGGTGCCAGGACCCTTGTTCTGGTCGGCGGGCACATAGCCGCGGCCGCGGGCGATGGTGAGCACCATGCCCAGCGAAGCGGTGGCCTCCAGGTTGGCGATCTCGAGCTCGGGATTGAGGATCTCAAGATCAGCGGGGCAGGTGATGTCACCGGCGGTGACCACGCCCGGACCCTGGCGGTTGAGATCGACCTCGATCTCATCGGCCTCACCGATAAGGCGGCACACCAGCCCGCGGAGGTTCAGGATGATGTCGGTGACGTCCTCACGCACGCCGGGGACCGTGGTGAACTCGTGCTGCACGCCATCGATCTTCACCGAGGTCACGGCCGCGCCCTCGAGCGACGACAGGAG
>CAMCOB010000135.1 GCA_945876305.1 Bifidobacterium breve | reverse complement strand
AAGGGGGGCGACACCACTCTGGTGATCGACCGCGATGCCGAGGCGGCAATTGTTGAGGTGCTGGAGCAGGCACATGCCGACGGCCTGCGGTTCGACCTCATCAGCGAGGAACTCGGCACCAGATCATTTGATGGCGATGGCGCGCTGGTGGTGGTGGACCCGATCGACGGCAGCCGCAACGCCCGCCGCGGACTCCCGGAGTTCTGCATCTCCATCGCGGTGTCCGACGGCCCGCGGCTATCGGACGTGCGCATTGCGTTACTCAGGCACCTAGGTACTGGTGAGACCATCGTCGCGGTGCGCGGCCAGGGGGTGCGTATCAATGGCATGCCGCGCATCGAGCGCGCCTATCGCGGCCTGTGGCTGGCTGTGGTGGAAGGTGCATCGCCACGCCGCCTTGCCGGCGCCATGCCTCACCTCGCGCATGTGAGCCGTATCCGCAGCCTCGGTTCGCTGGCGCTGTCGATGGCCTATGTGGCACTCGGCCGCCTTGATGGCCTGGCGGTATTGCGACCGGGGCGCATCGTGGATATCGCTGCGGCCGCACTCATCGCCGCCGAGTGTGGGGTGATCGTTGTCGACGAGGACGGCGCACCGCTGGATGCGCCCCTCACCATGGACTGGCGGGGCGCATTCTCCATCGCCCGCGTGCCCGAGGATGTGGATGATCTGGTGGCCGCCACGCGAGGGGGGCTGGAGGCAGGGCGCCGCTGATGAGCCACCAACGCGACGCCGATAATGCCGCAGTGCGGGCTGTGTACAACAGCCAGGCGCGCCTCACGCGCAAGGTGGGCAGGGGCATGCTGATGTTCGCAATCGTGTGGATACCGGCGCTGGTCATTGTGCCCGGGGTGTTTAAACAGGGCGCCATCGCATCGCTCCTCCTCGCCACTGTGGCTGCCACGACAGTGATGATCATCATGGAACGCACGTGGCTGGGGCCGCGCGACCGCGAACGCGAACGCCGCGCCCAGTTGCCGCCCGCGCCAGGGCAGCGCCCGCCGGATCCGGCGGGCGGGATCGAGGGTCTCATCGAACGGATCTCGGGTCGCATTCGCAGGTAACCGCGATACGCTCTCAGCGTGCAGATGTACGCTCAGAGCGAACAGCAGGTGGGAAACCTCGTCGGGGAGACACTTCGTGCCCGTCGTGAGGAGTCCGGCCTGTCGCTCCGCGCGGCCGCCGAACGTGCTGGCATGAGCCCGGCGCACCTCTCGGAGGTCGAGCGGGGGCTCAAGGAGCCGTCGCTCGGTGCGCTTGAGCGCATCGCCGACGCCGTCGGTGGCGGGGCGGGAGAGGTCTTCCTCGACCTGGCCATTGCGCTTGGCGCTGCACCTCCACGCCCTGTCCGCCACCCGCTCGGGTTCGCACCCGACCCGCGGGCGGAGATCGACTGGGCCGTAGAACGTTTGCACCAGGAGGACCTCCGCGCGGTCGCCGCCTTTGGCGCATTCCTCGCATCGCAGAACCAGAACCGATCAACCACAGAAGGAGTCACCACCGCATGAGCCCGCTCATTCCGATGGTCATCGAACAGACCGCCCGTGGCGAGCGTTCGTTCGACATCTACTCGCGCCTGCTCAACGAGCGCATCATCTTCCTGGGCACCCCAGTGGATGACCAGATCGCCAACCTCATCGTGGCCCAGTTGCTGCACCTTGAGAGCGAGGATCCCGACAAGGACATCTCGATCTACATCAACTCGCCGGGCGGCTCGGTATATGCCGGTCTGGCCATCTACGACACCATGCACTTCATCAAGCCGGACGTGCAGACCATCTGCTGCGGTATCGCGATGAGCATGGGTGCGCTGCTGCTGGCGGGTGGCGCGCCGGGCAAGCGTATGGCGCTTCCCAACAGCCGCATCCTCATCCACCAGGTGCTGTCGGGCTTCAGCGGCCAGGCGACTGACATTGAGATCCACGCACGCGAGACCCTCAACCTGCGGGCGCGCCTTGACCAGATCCTTGCCCAGCACACCGGCAAGACCGAGGAGCAGATCCACCAGGACTCCGAGCGCGACCGCTTCTTCACCGCGCAAGAGGCTGCCGACTACGGCCTCGTTGACCGCGTGATCGAGTCGCACTAGGTAGACCCCAATCAGGAGCGCGGCCGCATGGCTCCGCTCCTCGCGCACAGACATCGAGGGGGCTCAGCGTGCTGGGCCCCCTCTGCGTTTCGCCCATCGGTCGGCCCGGTGACTACCGGACGACGAACGTCTGAACCCGATTGCCCACCTTGCTCGGCTTCATCACCAGATTGGGCCTGGTGATGCGCACGCCGACGAGCCGTGCACCCTTCGGCACCGACGCAAGGCACAGGTCGTGCATGTTGTCGTCGAGGGCCGGATTGGGTACTCCGTTGGTGGCGTGATCGAGCAGGTCGCCAAGCGCGATCGGAGTGATGGATTGGCGGCGCCCAGATGGCAGGCGGAAGATGGCGCGGTAGGCCAACGTCGTGCTGCGCCCCACCTCGAGTGGCAGGGAGCTGGGGTCGCTTAAGTAGGCGTTGATGCCGTTCGACCACATCACGCGCACAAACGCGGTGCCGACGGTGCAGCGGTTGGGATCGGTCGCGTAGAGGTCGGCGAGAAGCGGCGTGAGCATCCACGCATCCACGATGGCGGGCGGGTCGGCAACGTCGGTGATGGTGAGCGGCGCGAGTCCGGTCACCGGGCGCGACCGCGTCGCGCCGATGGGCTGCCCCCGAAGTGCACCCACGATGCGAAGTTGCGCGGGACGCACCTTCACGGCCGGGTCGGCTGCGCCCTCGTCGAAGTTCCCAATGAGGTTGATCGTCTGGCGCTCATCCGGCTCATTGGGGGGGTACATCAGGGCGCACACCGGAGTGGCCACCGAGCCATCCTCGCGCACGATCTCAAAATCAGTGGGCCTCACCGACGCCGGGCGGATGAACCAGTTGAACGTGACGGGGAGGTTGTCGTAGATCGGGTCAGTGCTCGGGCACGACAGCATGTCGATGCTGCCCATCTCGGTGCTCAGCACCTTGAGCCCCGCCGGGGCCGCGAGCGCAGGACCCGACAGAGCAACGGCGCCGCCGATTGCCACGATGGCGATGGCTCCTCGGACTGACCACATCTGGACGGCTCGCACGTTCATGGGGGCTCCTCGACGTCTCAGGGCAAGATCACCAGAGCACGCTACCCCACCGGTGCGTCGCTGCTCTCAGGCGCCGGTCTGCGCGCTCCGAAAATAGATCTCGACCCGCAGGCGACACTCGCCCCCATCGCCGGGCGCGTAATGAGGGGGCCAGCCCCTCATGTTCATCCGC
>CAMCOB010000134.1 GCA_945876305.1 Bifidobacterium breve | reverse complement strand
TCACCGATCTCCGCCAGCAGGTCGTCCCATCGGGCCCGCTGAAATGCGCGCATGGTCGGCATTACCTCGGCGTGGGTCAGGCCGGGAATCGCGACATGCAGGATGATCTGCTCATTGTCGGGGGCACCATTCATGAGGATGGTGTCGGTGATCTCCGCGGTGGGCGCGTACTCCATGAGCGCCGCCCGTACGCGGTCGGCCATCGCAGCCATATTCGCCTCACGGGTCGTCATGGGGTAAATCTACCGCAGTGGGGAATTGACGATTCGCCGATCCGTGTCAGCCACTGCCACGCATCTCTTCGATTACCGGCTGGGGGCGGCGCCCGCGGATGCCTCGAACCGCGCCTTGCCCGCGGCGTCGGGCACCGGGATGGGGTACTCACCCGTGAAGCAGGCACGGCAGTACACGCTGGCGGGGCGGCCCATGGCGCGCTGCAGGCCATCCAGGCTCAGGTAGGCGAGGCTCGTGGCACCCACCGATGCCGCTACTTCCTCTACCGACATGTTGGCGGCGATCAGGTCGCTGCGGTCGGCCATGTCAATTCCGTAGAAGCACGGCCACATGATGGGCGGCGATGAGATCCGCAGGTGCACCTCGGTGGCCCCCGCGTCGCGCAGCATCTGCACGGTCTTGCGGGTGGTGGTGCCGCGCACGATGGAATCGTCAACTACCACCAGACGCTTGCCGGCGATGATGGCGCCCAGCGGGTTGAACTTGAGCTTCACGCCCAGTTGGCGCATCTCCTGGCTGGGCTGGATGAAGGAGCGGCCCACGTAGCGGTTTCGCACCACGGCCTCGCTGTAGGGAATACCGCTCTCCTGCGCGAAGCCGATTGCGGCCGGCGTACCGGAGTCGGGCAGGCCCACCACGATGTCGGCCATTGCGGGCGACTCAGCGGCCAGCACGATTCCCATATCCCGGCGGTTCTCCCACACGGTCTGGCCATCGAGGATGGAGTCGGGCCGCGCGAAGTAGATGGCCTCGAAGATGCACAGTGCCCGGCGCACCGGTGGCAGCGCCTGGCGGCTCTCCATGCCGTCGCGGGTAATGCGTACAGCCTCACCGGCCATCACCTCGCGGTCAAACTCAGCTCCAACTTGATCGAGCGCGCAGGTCTCGGATGCCACCACAAAGCCACCGTCAAGTCGGCCGATCACAAGCGGGCGTACCCCGTTGGGATCGCGAAAGGCCACCAGTTCGTGCTCGGTGAGCGCAACAATTGAGTACGCGCCTTGAAGCAGGGGCATCACGTTGCACACCGCGTCCAGCAGGCTGCCGGGCTCGTAGCTGAGAAGCGCGGTGATCAGCTCACTGTCGGTGGTCGCCTGAAGTTCGTGCCCCAGTGCCACAACCCGGCGCCTGAGGGCGTCGCTGTTGGTGAGGTTGCCGTTGTGACCCAGCGCCACAAGGCCATCGCCGCGGGGCATCGCCACCGGCTGCGCGTTGTCCCACTTGTTCGTGCCGGTGGTGGAGTACCGCACGTGTCCGATCGCCATGTCGCCGGTCATCGAGCGCAGCGAGGGCTCGTCGAACACCGCCGACACCAGGCCCAGTTCGCGCTGCACGATGATGTGCGTGCCATCGCTCACCGCGATGCCGGCGCTCTCCTGGCCGCGGTGCTGCAACGCATGCAGGCCAAAGAAGGCAATGCGCGCGACGTCCTGCGATGGGGCGACGACGCCAAATACCCCGCACTCCTCCTCGGGGTGGTCGCGTTCGTCGGTCAAGTCGGGCACTACGCCTCCAGAGCCTGTGGGATTGCACCCTCCCACACCCGGGCCAGATCAGCCACAGCAACCTGCGTTGTGGAACCCGCGATGGTGATCATCACACCGTCGCCGGCCACTTCGCCGATGACCTGCACAGTGATGCTACTGCCCGCAAGCCCCTGGACGGCAGCGACGTCATCGGGGCGGCACGACGCGATGATGCGCGCCGATCCCTCACCGAACATCGCCTCGTCGGCACGGCGACCCTTCGGGATGGTCACGTCGGCGCCAACGCCACCGTGAATGCACGACTCTGCGAGGGCCACGGCGAACCCGCCCTCCGACACATCGTGGGCACTTGCCAGCAGGCCCTTGTCGGCGGCGTTCACCAGCAGGGTGATGAGCGCCGCCTCTCGGGCCACATCGGGCGCGGGCGGCAGGCCCTCGCACCGACCCAGATAACGCGAGGCATCAATGCGCGGCTCGCCGTATCCGATCAGCAGTATCTGGTCGCCGTGGCGGTGGAATGCCGACCCCACGCTCTTTGATGCATCTTCCAGCAGGCCGACGATGCCCACGACCGGGGTGGGGAAGATGGGCCCGCGGGGCGACTCGTTGTAGAGCGACACGTTGCCCGACACGATGGGCGCGTCGATTGCTGTGAGGGCCTCGGCCATGCCGGCGATGCTCTGCACCAGGCGCCAACCGGTGTGGCCCTTCTCGGGGTTGGCGAAGTTGAGGCAGTCGGTGGCGGCGATGGGAAGCGCGCCGGTGCAGGCCACATTGCGCGCAGCCTCAAACACCGATGCCTGCCCACCGGCCCGCGGGTCGAGCTCGCAGTGCCATTCAGCGCAGTCGAGCGTGACGGCAATGGCACGGTCGGTGCCGGGAATGCGCACCACGCCGGCATCTCCACCGGGGCGGCGGATGGTGCCCGCGCCCACAAGCTGGTCGTACTGCTCAAAGATCCATCGCTTGCTGGCCACGTTGGGATCACCCATGATCGAAAGCCACGCGGCGGCCAAGTCATCTGGTTCGGCGACGTCGGCGAGATCAATAGGCGTGGGCGCCGGCGCCGGATTCTGCGGCACGTCAGCAAATGGCACGTCGTCGGTGAGGTAGAGCGAAGGAATTCGCACCACCTCTTCGCCACGCCACAGGGCCTCGAGCTCGCCCGTGTCGGTCACCTCACCGATGTCGGTGGCGTCCAGTTCGTAGCGCGCGGCCATCTCCACCACCGCGGCCAGGGTGCCGGGCTCCACGATGGCCAGCATGCGCTCCTGGCTCTCGCTCACCAGCACCTCGCCGGGGGCAAGGCCCTCTTCACGAAGTGGCACGCGGTCAAGATCAATTGCCAGACCCACGCCGCCCCGGCTGGCCATCTCGCTGGCAGCAGAGGTAAGGCCCGCGGCGCCCAGATCCTGAAGCGCCACCAGCAGGCCGGCCTCGCTCATGGCAAGGCACAGGTCAATGAGCTTGCGCTCGGTAAATGGGTCGCCCACCTGCACGCTCGGACGCTTGTCGGCGTCGTCGTCGCCCATCTCAGCCGATGCCAGCACGCTTGCGCCGCCAATGCCGTCGCGCCC
>CAMCOB010000133.1 GCA_945876305.1 Bifidobacterium breve | reverse complement strand
GTGAAGGTGGCATCGCGCAGCCAGCCATACCGGTAGTCCCAGTTGCGCACGCCGCCGGGCTGCTCGGGCAGCGAGGTGGTGGCCGCGGCCAGCATGGCGCCGGTGGGCGCGTACGACAGCGCCTTGAGTGTGATGAGCGATCGCACCACGGGCTCACGCCACGGGCCCTCAAATGGGCAGCGCGAGCTCCAACTCTCCCACCACTCCAGTGCACTGGCGAGCGCCTGCTCGTGGTGTGGGCCTGCGGGTGCCGGCTCGTTGGACGCGTGGTGGTTGAGTGTGAATCCCACGCGCTCACCGGGGCGCGCCGTGAAAGAGAAGGTGATGTCACCCTCCTCCCGGGCCACGGGCACGGGGGAGACGATGCGAAGCGCCTCCGGACCCGACACCAGGTCCGCACCTTGCGGCAGGTGGCGCACCCATGGGCGGGTACGGCCATAGTCAAAGCGCGCGGCCACCACCGACTCCATGGGCACCTCGCCTTCGAGCCCCTCGACGATTCGCACGATGCAGGGCCCGCTGGGCTCGGGGGCCATCAGGTCGATCACCCGCACTCGGCCCTCGGCGCAGGTCATGTCGGTCTCGAGCACCAGCGTCTCGCCCATATAGCGGCGAGACGAGCTGGTAACGCCCGAGGCGGGGGCCAGGCGCCACTCGCCGTTGTCGGGATTGCCGAGCAGCGAACAGAACACCGCCGGGCCGTCAAAGCGCGGGATGCAGAACCAGTCGATGGTTCCGTTGCTGGTGACGAGTGCGCAGGTGCGCTTGTCGCCGATAAGCGCGTGGTCTTCGATCGGCGTTGCAGGGGTGCTCACGCGGCCACTATCCCAGATGGTTCGGTCACTCCGACCGGTCCGGGCCCCGCATGTCCGATCGATGCGACACCATTGGGCCCATGGACGTGAGATTCTCCGACAGCCCGACCGATCTTGTCACCTGGATCGCAGCCGACCCCGGCTTTATGCAGCGGGCGTCGCACGCCCTGGTGGTCGGCGGTGGAACATGGCTTATAGACCCGGTGGATGCGCCGGCGGTGCGCGACCACCTTGCCGCCATGCCCCCGGTCGTGGGCGTTATCCAACTGCTCGACCGCCACAACCGCGACTGCGTGCTCCTGGCAGATCACTTCGGTGTGCCGCTCCACCGGCTGCCAACTGATGCCATTCCCAACACGCCATTCCAGGTCATCTCTGTGCGGTCGAGCCGCCGGTGGACCGAGCGTGCACTGTGGTGGGCCGATCGCAGGTGTCTGGTGGTGGCTGAGATGCTTGGCACGGCGTCGTACTTCCGGGCACCGGGGCAGCGCGTGGGCGTGCACCCGTTCGCACGGTTCTCCCCGCCGCAGGTGCTCCGTGGATTTGCGGCGCTGCACCTACTGATGGGCCATGGCGATTCCGTGCACGATCCCGACGCGGGTGCCATGGCCGATGCCGCCATTGCCCACGCACGATCATCGTCGGCACGGTGGGCGTGGTCAGTTGTCACCGGCTCGGTGCGGCGCACCGACCGCGCGCGCCCTATCCTCACCCGCTGATGGACGGGCACCCAGCGCCACCGCCGCCCGTGCCCTCGCGGGCCACCGGCGGCATTCTCACGCGGCTTCACGCAATTCCCTGGTGGGGATGGCTCGGGGTGCCGCTTGCCGCATGGCTGGTGACCCGCGTGCTGATCACCGGACTCGCGGTCATCGCCAGCATCGTGCTCGGGCGCCCAGAGTTCGCGCTCGACCCGTCGGTGCCCGAGTCGTTCTCGCTGCTCGGCAGCTGGGACACCACGTGGTACCTCGACATCGCCCACCGTGGGTATGCCTTCGATGTGGGCCAGGTGGGTCAGGTATTCACCAATGTCGCCTTCTTCCCACTTCTGCCCATGATCATGTGGGCGGCCATCTCGCTGGGGCTCAACCCGTTCTGGGTATCGCTGGTAGTCGGCAACGGGATGTTCCTTGTTGCGCTGGTCTCCCTCTTCGCCATCACGAAGGCGCGCTTTGGGCACGTGATGGCCGTGCGCAGCACGTGGGTACTGGCCCTCGCCCCGCCAGCAATCGCGGCATCCATGGCCTACACCGAGGGTATTGCGCTCGGGCTCGCCATCGGCGCCGCATATCTCGCGTGGCGCCAACGGTTTGTCGGGGCGGGATTCGTGGCGGCATTTGCGGTGCTCATCCGCCCCACGGGAGTCATCGTTCTGGTGCCGGTGCTCATGCTTGCGTGGGCGGCAGGCTCAGAGGGCCGCTGGCGCAGGCTCATCACCGCCGCGATTCCCACAGCCGTTATTGGGTTGTCGTACCTCACGGTGATGCAGGTACGACAGGGTGGATGGGACCTGCCGCTCAAGGCGCAGGCGGCATGGGGCAGGGGTCAACTGGGGGTGGGCCTCTTGTCGCTCCTGCCCGACAAGCTCGGCAAGGCGGTGGGCGGCGTCTTTGGCGGCGAGATGCTTGGCAGCCGGGATCTGCTGGGTAAACAGACGTTGTCGCAGCTCTCGGGCCTTACGGCTGGCGACTGGTCGGCAGTGGTGCGCGATCTGCTGTTCGGCATTCTTTACGCGGTGCTGCTCTCGGCGCTATGGCGCAAGGAGGGCGGGCTCAAGTCGCCATGGGTGCTCTACTCGTTCCTCATGCTGATCGTGCCGCTGTCAAGCGGCACAGTCACGTCGCTGGCGCGCCTCGGGCTCATGGCCTGGCCGCTCGCATGGCCCATGGCCGACTGGCTGGGGCGCGGCACACCGAGCCGCCGCCGCTGGGCCATCATCGCGGCGCTCGTTGCAATCATGCTCATGGTGGCCCAGTTATCAGGCCAATCGCCCTAGCCGGTCAATCGGCCAGCGCCTCAACGATGTAGTCGATGCAGGCGGTGAGCGCGCGGCAGTCATCGGGGGTGACGGCCGGGAATGTGGCCAGGCGCACCTGATTGCGACCGAGCTTGCGGTAGGCGTCGGTATCCACCACTCCATTGGCGCGCAGCACCTTCGACACCAGCGTGGCATCAACCGCGTCGGCGAGATCGATCGTGGTCACCACCGTGCTGCGCTTGGCGACGTCGCTCACGAAGGGCGACGCCCACTCCCGCGACTCGGCCCAGTCGTAGATAACCCCCGACGACTCCGCGGTACGCGCCTGCGCCCACTCCAGACCGCCCTGCCCGTTGATCCACTCGATCTGATCGGCCAGCAGAAAGATGGTGGCAAGCGCCGGCGTGTTGTAGGTCTGGTCCTTCAGCGAGTTGTCGCGCGCAATGGTGAGGTCGAGCGACGCGGGGCACCAGCGCCCCGAGAGCTCATCAATGCGTGAGAGGGCGCGGGGCGAGCACGC
>CAMCOB010000132.1 GCA_945876305.1 Bifidobacterium breve | reverse complement strand
CCTGGGAGAACACCGACATCGGCCAGGCCTTCGCCGACTGATGTGAGCGATGGGGGGATGGCCGCACAGGTCGTCCCCCTCGTCGCCGCCCGCGCCCTTGATGGGGCGCTGGACTACGCGGTGCCCGCCGCGCTGGATTCGGCCGTGGTTCCCGGGGCGCTGGTCGCCGTGCGCCTGGGGCCACGCGCAGTGTTGGGCGTGGTGATGAGCCGCGAGCCCGCAACGCACAAGGGCCGCCTGCAGCCGGTGGCAGGCGTGGTGGATGCCCCGGTGGTGCCTGCCGACCTGCTGGACCTTGCCCGGTGGGTCGCCCGGCGCACACTGAGCCCGCTCGGCTCAAGCCTCAAGCTGGTGCTGCCACCCGGCGCAGAGGGGGCGCTCAGGCGCGGCCCAGACGGCACGTGGTCGCTCGGTGCGCCCACCGGGCAGGGGCGCGAACGATTGGTGGCCCGTGCGGTACCCGGTACCGAGGCTCCCGATGGCCGTCGTGCAACCGTGCTCGCCCAGTTGGTGGCCGCAGGTGGGGAACTGCAGGCAGCCGATCTTGTGCGTGCGGCGGGTACCACCATGCCAACGCTCAAGCGCATGGCCGCCGACGGCCAGATCACGTTGACGGCCGAGCGGGCAGATGCCAGCGGGCTCAACTGGTTTGGCCCGGCTCCGGATCCCGACACGCCACCGGAACTCACCGCTGATCAGACGGTGGCCGTGGATCGGATCATCCAGGCGATTGATGCCCCGGGGGCCGATGCGCTGCTTCTTCATGGCGTGACCGGCTCGGGGAAGACCGAGGTGTACCTGCGCGCCATTGAGGCGGCGCGGGCCCGGGGCAGGTCGAGCCTGGTGCTTGTGCCCGAGATCGCGCTCACCCCACAATTTCTGGGTCGGCTCCGTGCCCGGCTGGGCGAGCGTGTGGCCGTGTGGCACTCGGCGCTGGCGCCGGCCGAGCGTGCCGCCGAGGACCGGCGCATCCGATCCGGGGAGGCCGACGTGGTGATGGGTGCCCGCAGTGCGGTGTTCGCCCCGCTGCGCGACATCGGTCTGGTGGTGGTGGATGAGGAACACGACTCGTCGTACAAGCAGGACTCCACTCCGCGCTACGACGCACGGCAGGTGGCGTACAAGCGTGCCACCGATGCCGGTGCAGCGCTGGTGTATGGCAGCGCCACCCCGCGCCCTGAGGCCTGGCATGCGCTTCCGCGCATCACGCTGGCCGAGCGCGCCGACGGAGCCGTGCTGCCGCCGATCGACGTTGTGGACATGCGTACCCAGCACGCGGGCCCGATCTCACGGCCGCTGGCCCGGGCCCTGCAGGAGGCGGCGGAGCGTGGCGACAAGGCCATCGTGCTGCTGAACCGTCGTGGGTTCTCACGCACCACGCTGTGCCGTGACTGCGGATGGATCGCCCGGTGCCCCGACTGCGATGTGCCCATGGTGCTGCACCGCGATGGCGGCCCGGAGCGCCTGGTGTGCCACCACTGTGGGCTCGAACGCGAGCAGCCGGGTGCGTGCCCCTCATGCCGCTCCGTCAACGTGGGGCGTCAGGGCTCGGGTACTCAGGCATTGGAAGAGGCGCTGGCAAATGTGGTGCCCGACACCCGCCTTGTGCGACTCGATGCCGACAATGCGGCGAAGCGCGGTGGCATCGTGGGCCTGCTCGCCGAGTTCAGTGCACCCGGCCCCGCGATCCTTCTTGGCACGCAGATGGTTGCCAAGGGTCACGACCTGCCCGACGTCACGGTGGCCGCGGTGCTTGATGCCGACGCGGCGCTGCAGCATGCGGACTTTCGCGCAGAGGAGCGCACGTTCTCACTCATCGTGCAACTGGCGGGGCGCGCGGGGCGCCGTAAGGGTGAGCCCGCCCGGGTGGTGGTGCAGGCGTGGGAGCCGGCTGCCCGCGCGGTGCAACTGGGCTCCCGGCACGCGGTGGAGGAGTTTCTCGAGGGCGAGATCGGCCGCAGGCAGGCAAGGGGTATGCCGCCGCATGGGCACCTGCTGCGAATCGTGATTGAGGGTGACAACCCGGCGCGCGTCGCCGAAGTGGCCGAGGCCCTGGCGGAGGATCTGGCCATGGCCGACCCCGAGGTGACGGTGCGTGGTCCGTCGCGACTTCATCGGCTGCGTGGGCGTACCCGCCGGGCGATACTGCTGCAGGCACCCTTGTCGTCAACCCTCACGACGGCCACGCGACGGGTGCTTGCTGCCTCTGGGGTTCCCGGAGGCGTGAGGATCGGCATTGACGTCGATCCCCAGGACACCTGACAGAACACCAGAACACACCTCCGCGTCCGGTACCCTCCCGGCGTTCGAAGTCCACGTCCGTGAGGTAATCCATGCCTGTTCCGCGCCTGTTTGCAGCCCAGTCCGACCCCCGTGAGCAGTGGACCCACGTGCTCGCGTCCGTGCTGGCGCTTGCCGGCAACGACACACGTACCGCGCTGCTGCGTGAGTTCACCGACGAAGACATCCCCGGTATCGAGAACACCGTGGTACGCGAGTTTGCGCCCGCCGGCGACGACGTCATCGACATCGTTGTGCAGGAGCGGGACAAGAAGTGGGCCTTCGCCATCCAGACATCCCTGGCGTTCCAGGGCGACATCCAGGCCCGCCTCAGCCGTGCTGCGGGTGCGCTCTCCGACTACGGTCGCGTCATTGTGATGGGCATCACTCCAGACCGGAAGCCGGGCCCGTACATCGAGGCCGTGCGCGCCGAGGGCATCGACGCCCGCTACTGCTCGTGGCTGCGTGTGCGCGACTGGGTGCAGGAGCGGCCCGAGCGCGGCAAGGCAGAGGGCGTGCCGTACGCGGTGCTGAAGGAGGCCGAGTACGTGCTCACGCCAAACGTGGCCGAGCTCTACCGCCTTGAGGACATCATTCCCACGGTGCCGCTTGAGGCGCGTGAGGCAACCACCGCCGTGTATTTCGGACTCAACGACCTGTCTTCGGCCCCGCGTATCGACCAGCACGATGACGGTGCCACGGCGATCTTCCCGCGCACCGGCGACCCGCAGGCCGAGCTCGTCATCCGTGGCGGTAGCACCAATCTGGTGCTGAACGCCCGGGTGGGATCGGTCACTGGCGCGACCGACCGTCCCGGCTGGGGTGCCCTTGCCATTGGATCGGACGCCGATTGGGAACTGGGCGGATCGTCCGCCCTCGCCACTGCGCGCCGCCTGATTCCGAGAAAGCGGTAGTCATCACGGCCGGCGCGGGTATCCACGACGGGATCATCGCCGGCCGCTGGGTGGTCGGGGCTCCCATCGCCCACGGCGGCCAGGCAACGGTTCACCACGCGCACCACGTATCGCTTGGGCGTGCGGCGGCCATCAAGATCTT
>CAMCOB010000131.1 GCA_945876305.1 Bifidobacterium breve | reverse complement strand
CAGGGGTGGGCTGATGCTCGGGGTCAATATCTTCGTGTTCGTCCTTGTGCTCATGTTCCTTGTGCTCGTGCACGAAGCGGGACACATGGTGGCCGCGAAGTGGTGCGGGATGCGCGTCGAGCGTTTCTCAATCTTCTTTGGGAGGCCCGTGGTCAAGTTCACGCGGGGCGAGACCGAGTACGGCATCGGGTGGCTCCCGCTCGGCGGGTACGTGCGCATTTCGGGGATGAGCCGCGACGAGGAGTTAGCGCCGGAGCTGGTTCCGCGTGCGTACTACGCGGCCAAGACGTGGAAGAAGATCGTGGTCATCGCCGCCGGCCCCGCCGTGAATCTCGTTGTCGCGTTCCTGTGCTTCGTTCTGTTCTTCTGGATCGGTGTGCCCGGGTTCGGGGGAATCGGCGTGCAGGATGTGAAGCCCGGGGCGCCAGCCGCGAGCATCGGAATGGTTGCGGGCGACCGCATCGTGTCGGTGAACGGCATCAGCGCCACCAGGGAGAGCACTGCCCTTGACGCGCTGAACGCGGTCCGCTCGAATCCAGGCCAGCCGGTGGTGGTGCGATTCGTACATGGCGATTCGCCCACAGTGATCACACGACGCGTCGTACCGACGCCCACTGAGGTGGGCGGCGAGACCATTGGTCGGATCGGCGTCGGCCTCAGCGAGATCGCGGGTCCACGCGTAAGCGCGGGTCCGATCGGCGGTGTCACCAGTGCCGGATCACAGGTGTGGGAACTCATAGACGCGAATGCGCGTGGTATCGGGAGCCTTTTCAGCAGCTCTGAGGCTCGCCAGCAGGTGGGCTCAGTCGTCGCGATCGGGGCGGCCTACAACCAGGTGGCCGCCAGCGGATTCACCAATGTCATCTGGTTCATCGGTGTCATCAGCCTCGTTCTGGCCATCTTTAATCTCTTGCCCATCTTCCCGCTCGACGGCGGCCATATCCTCTTTGCTGTGCTCGAGAAGATAAAGGGCGCTCCCATCAGCACCAAGGTGTACGAGCGGGCAGGCATGGTTGGCTGGGCGCTCATCCTCATCGTGTTCGTGTTCGCCCTCCAGAACGACATCGGCAAAATTATGGGCGATGGCTTCACCTTCAAGTAGCGGGATAGACTCCCGCCCCGTGAGTAGCCCGCGTCGAGCAAGCGTGAAGTGCCATGTGGGCGACGTCGTCATTGGTGGCGACGCTCCGGTGGTTGTGCAGTCGATGACGAACACCGATACGAAAGACGCCGTGGGTACAGCGCTGCAGATTGCCGAGCTGGCGCACGCCGGGTCGGAGATCGTGCGCATCACGGTGAACAACCGAGATGCGGCGGCACAGGTGCCGGAAATCGTGGCGCGCCTTCGCGACGTACATGGCGTCGAGGTGCCCATCGTGGGCGACTTCCACTTCAACGGACACACGCTGCTCCAGGAGTTTCCAGAGACGGCACAGGCGCTTTCGAAGTTCCGGATCAACCCCGGCAACGTGGGGAGGGGGGCGCGGCACGACCGCAACTTCGCAACCATGATCGAGGCTGCGATTGAGCACGGCAAGCCCATTCGCATCGGGGTCAACGCCGGCTCACTCGACCCGGAGCTGATGGACGCACTGATGGAGCAAAACGCCGCCCTGCCAGAGCCGGCCGCAGGGGGCGATGTGCTGCGTGACGCCATGGTGCGAAGCGCGCTCGACTCGGCTCTGGCTGCCGAGGAGATCGGGCTGCCGCATGACCGCATTGTGGTGTCGTGCAAGGTCAGTCGTCTGCCCGACATGGTGGCCGTGTACCGCGCGCTCGCCACGCAGTCGGACTACCCGCTGCATCTCGGGCTCACCGAGGCCGGCATGGGATCGAAGGGCATCATCGCAACCACCGCCGCGCTCTCGGTGTTGCTGGAGGCGGGCATCGGCGACACCATCCGGGCGAGCCTCACTCCCGAGCCCGGTGGCGACCGTACGCTCGAGGTGAGCGCCTGCCTCGACATTCTGCAGAGTCTCGGCCTTCGCAGTTTCCGTCCCGACGTCACAGCCTGCCCCGGCTGCGGGCGCACCACCTCCAGCGTGTTTCAGGAGCTCGCCCAGTCAATTCAGGGGCACCTGGACGCCCGGATGGATGTGTGGCGGGTGGACCGTCCGGGCGTAGAGAATCTTCACGTTGCGGTGATGGGGTGCATCGTCAACGGCCCGGGGGAGAGTCGTGCAGCCGACATCGGCATCAGCCTTCCGGGAACCGGCGAGGAGCCGCGCGCGCCGGTGTACGTTGATGGCGAGAAGGTGACCACCCTCGAAGGACCCAACCTCGCCGACGACTTCATCGCGATGGTCGAACGGTATGTGGATGAGCATTACGAGCCCGCGAAAGAGGCCTCTTGAGCACGGACGACACTTGGCGTATGCCTGCGGCCCCCCACGGGAACTCATGGCGGCTTGAGGGGCGTTTCTGGCCCACGGTGCGTGACGATCCCGCCGATGCCGAGGCTGTCAGTCACAAGTTGTCGGTGCGCGCTGGGCTTGTGCGCCAGCTCGCGGCGGGTCTTTACACCCTGACGCCCATCGGGCTTCGGGTGGTCGCGAAGGTGGAGGCCATTATCCGCGAGGAGATGGACCGCATCGGCGCACAGGAGATCCTCATGCCCGTGCTGCATCCGGCCGAGATCTGGGAGACCACCGGTCGCTACGGACTGTCTGAGCAATTCCGGCTCGAAGATCGCGGTGGCCGGAAGATGGTGCTCGGCATGACCCACGAGGAGATCGTCACCTGGCACGCCGCCCGTGAGATGCGCTCGTACCGTGACCTGCCGCAGTCGTGGTACCAGATCCAGACCAAGCTGCGCGATGAGCCCCGCCCCAAGAGCGGCATGCTGCGTGTTCGCGAGTTCACGATGAAGGACTCCTACTCGTTTGACGCCGACGCCGAGGGGCTGGAGCGGTCATATGCCGCTCACTCCGAGGCATACGCGCGCATCTTCGACCGCTGCGGCATCACGTGGTACAGGGTGGAGAGTGACGTCGGGATGATGGGCGGCAGTGGCGCCCACGAGTACATGGCGCCAAGCCCGGCTGGCGAAGACGTGGTTGCGCGCACGGCCTCGGGCTCGTACGCGGCCAATGTCGAACTCGCGGTCTCGATCGCCGCCGACCCCGACTTCGGCGACACGCCAGCAGCACCCGAGGAGTTCGCGACCCCCGGTATCGGAAGCATCGAGGAGCTCGCAGCGTTCACCACGCTGCCCGCCGCCCGGCTCGCCAAGAGCGTGGTGTTGGTGAGCGACGACGGCCCGGTGCTGGCCATCGTGCGCGGCGAGCACCATGTCCACGAGAAGAAGATCGCGCATCTCATCGGCAACCATCGCGCGGCGCGCCCCGAGGAGATCAGGGAGTGGTTTGGGGCGGACCCCGGGTCCCTCGGCCCGATCGGCGTCAGCGACAGCGTGCGCGTCATCGCTGA
>CAMCOB010000130.1 GCA_945876305.1 Bifidobacterium breve | reverse complement strand
CGCCAGATCATCCAGGTGTGCGGCGCACGCACGGCGCTGTACGTGGGCGACGATCGCACCGATATCGATGCCTGGCGGGCCCTGCACGACCTGCAGACCATCGGCGTGCTTGACCACGCCCACTGCGTGGTGGCCGACCAGCCCGAGGTGGAATCAGCAGTGCGCGCGGCGGCCGACGTGGCCGTTTCGGGCACCGGCGGCGTGCTGCAACTGCTGCACCAACTGGCCTCCTGACAGCCCCGCGGGGCCCGTGTTCCGCCGGAACGTTGTGCGCCGTGATCCTGTTCCCGAAGGGGCTGGACGCTCGGAGGCCACTGGTAGTGTGCGCGCCGTCAGAGGCCTGAATCGGGGGACATGCGCGGGCTCGGAACACGGGGCGGATTTATCGCGATGATCGCGGTCGGCGTGCTCGCCATCGCTGGCATTGCGGTGTTCGCGTTTTCGCTGGTCGGCACCCGCCCCACGGTTGATCCACTGCAGCCCCCGGCGGGCGGAGTGATCAACCCGGGTAAGCGCCTTATCGTGGTGGGCACCACCTCCGCCCCCATGAAGGACCTGCGCGTCACTCTTGATGGCAAGGATGTGACCGCGGCTGTGCGAGGCGCGAGCGAGGGAATCGCTCTCAATGCACCGAAGCTCCGCGATGGTGCGCACGCCATGGCCGTGTCGTACTCCACCGGCAGCGGCCTGACGGGTGGCAGCACGTCGAAGTCGTGGAACTTCACCGTTGATCGCACACCGCCCCGTCTCGTGATCTCCAAGCCCTCCGGGGACGGTGCCAACACGCACGCGGTGGCGTTGGCTGGTACCGCCACGCAGGGCAGCTCCATCCGTATCACCGGGCCCGGTGACAGGCTCGCCGGTGCCGAGGCCACAGGGACCGGTGGCGCGTGGTCCACCACCACGAACCTGCCCGAGGGCCGCTCGACGGTGAAGGTGACCGCCACCGACCCGGCGGGTAACACCACCACGAAGGCCAAAGTGGTCCTCGTCGACACCAAGGCCCCCACGTTGCAGCTTTCCGGCACCAACAAGCTGGCCAAGCTCACCACCACCCCGCAGCCGATCATCTACGGAACAGTGGGTGGCGAGAACGCGGCGCTGCTCACCTACGGCGCCAGCATCAACGGCGTGGGCGTGGTGCGGATCAAGGGCACTGACGCATCCGCCCCAAGTGCATCGGGTCCGGCGTCCGGCACCGTCAACGGCACGGGACTGTCACTCTCGGGCAACCGGTTCGCACTGGCTATTGGCCGTCTGCCCGAGGGCAAGAACACCATCACCATTTGGGTGCGCGACCGCGGTGGCAACACTGTGAAGAAGTCGTTCACGTCGTTCGTCGACACGCAGTCGGTGTTTGGTACCTCGCAGCTCACCGTGGGCGCGATCGGTGACGACGTGAAGCAACTGCAGGAGCGCCTCGGCACGTTGCGTCTATGGAAGGGTGGGGCCACCCGCACGTACAACGAGAAAACCGCCAAAGCCGTCACGCGATATCAGAAGCGCTACCGCCTGAAGCAGACCGGCAACGTTGACGCAGCGACTCTCCGCAAGATGGTTGGCCGTATTGACATCTCACTAAACAGGCGCACGCTCACGCTCTACCGCGATGGGCGCCCATTTAAAACCTTCCGTGTGGCCATTGGCATGCCCGCCTACCCGACCCCCACCGGTAACTTCCGCATCGTGAACATGCAGAAGAACCCCACGTGGCTGCCGCCAGACTCGCCGTGGGCCAAGGGCCTCGGCCCCGTTCCGCCCGGCCCTGGGAACCCGCTCGGAACCCGCTGGATCGGCACCTCGGCACCTGCTGTGGGCATCCACGGCTCCCCCGCCAGCTGGAGCATCGGCAGCGCCGCCAGCCACGGCTGCCTGCGCATGCACATCTCCGAAAGCGAGAAGTTGTTCGAGCTCGTTGTTGTGGGCATGCCCGTGGATATCCACAACTGACCGACGCGCCGCATGTGCCCGCGCTCTCCGCCGCAGACTTCGACGCGGAAGCGCTAGCCGCCGGGCGCCTGACGCTGGTGGACTTCTGGGCCCCGTGGTGCGTTCCGTGCGCCAAGATCGCGCCGCTGGTTGAGGAGCTCGCACGCACGCACGAGGGCCGGCTGACCGTGTACGGCCTCGACGTGGACGCGTACCCCGCCCCTGCGGCCCGTCACGACGTACTCTCCCTCCCGACGCTGATTCTGTTTCGCAGCGGAACCGAGGTGGCCCGACTCACTGGCACGCCGTCGGCCAAGAAGATCAACCGAGCGCTTGCGCCCCATCTGGAGTTGCCATGACCCAAAGGCCCACACCCCCGATGTACTTCAGCCTCCGTACTGTCCAGCCCTTCGCGGAGATGGAACTTCGCGCAGTGGAGGGTGAGCCCGGCGTTGACCTCACCATTGCCGATGGCACGGTCGTGGGCCTGCTGCTCCCCGACGTGCGCATGCTTTCGCGTCTTGATGAGATCTGCGAGAAGGTTGGCATCGACCCGTACGAGTGCTGGCGGCGGGTGCGCGGCGATGTGGACCTGTCGGTGAAGATCCGGGAGAAGATCAAGAAGTAGGGTCGTGCCCGGCGGGGGCCCGCCAGTTACCCGAGGGCGTTGACCAGTTCCCGGGCCTCATTCGCTCCGATTACCCCGGTCTTTACAAGGCCCACGTTGCCAGACGGTTCAACGATGACCCCTGCGGGAACGCTCCAGATGGGCAGCGCACCAGCCTCGGGGTGCTCGCTGAGGTCAACGCTCACGATGTCGTGTGATGCCCCGGCGGCATCTTGGATGGCGCGCGTGGCCGGGCCGCAGCGAGGACAGTTGGGGGCCGTCACGACCAGCAGCCATGGGCCCTCGCCCGTCAGCGCGAAGGCCTTCTTCAGGTCGTGGGCCGATCCGCCGCGGCGCACCAGCTGCTTCCAGGCAATGCACCCGATGCAGATGCCGCTGATTGCCGAGAACAGGGCAACCGCGGCCACCAGGCCGGTGATGATCCAACCAGCCGTCGACGCGCCCGCGTACAGCAGCGCGATTGCCACCACCAACATGGAGATGGCCATCAGCTGCGCAAAGCGCACCGGGCGCGATGGCTCGAGCTCTGCCGGGCGCGCCGGCAGCAGGGTGAACAGGTAGGCCACGGGTGACCACCGCGGGCCGATAAGCGCCAAGGCGATGAACACAGCGGCAACAACAACCACAGCCTGCGTCTGAAAGATGACCGCCTCGAGGCACAACATGCCGGTGATGGCCTGCGAGAACCGCGGCGCGGCCGGATGCACTGCCGCAGGCGTGCGGGCGGGGAGCGGAAAGATGCTCATGCCCCGCGCCTCATCATGGAAGGGCCAGCGCGATTGACACCGGCTCGCCGTCGATCTCGCCGTCCTCGCGGTACTTCGGCGTAAATGGCAGGCCGTGACCAACGGTGAGTTCGGTGGCGAGCACCTCGCCCG
>CAMCOB010000129.1 GCA_945876305.1 Bifidobacterium breve | reverse complement strand
TGCGATTATCGCTCCGAGCGGGCACTTCGCAACAATCGGAACTTGCGGGGTCTAGACCCCGCATGTAGTGTGCCCTCTCATGCTGCCGACCCCACACCTAGTGTTTTCACCATGATTTGCCCTTTTTGTGAGGGTTCAGAGCACCGCGTGATGGAATCGCGCGTTCCTGACACCACAGACGCCATTCGAAGGCGTCGTGAGTGCCAGACATGTGGCAGGCGCTTCACCACGTACGAGCGTGTGGAGGAGATGCCGCTTGTGGTGATCAAGAGTTCCGGTGACCGGGAGCCCTTTGATCGCGAGAAGCTCCTCTCGGGGCTTCGCAGGGCATGTCACAAGCGGCCGGTTCCCACGGCCCATCTGGAGACCGCAGTGCGCGATATCGAGGTAAGCCTGAGGAACCGCTTGAAGCAGGAGGTGTCGAGCACCGCCATTGGCGAGCTCACCCTTCGGCGCCTGAAGGACGTCGACACCGTGGCGTACGTCCGATTTGCATCGGTGTATCGCCAGTTTGAGGACACCGACGAGTTCGCCGACGAGCTGAACCGGCTGGAGCGGGAGCCCCCGTTGCCGCGTGGACAGCGCCCGCTTGACGATCACATGTTTGAACTTCTCACCGAGCCCATGCCGATCGTCCGCCCCGCGCGACGTCGGCTTCGCGCACTTGCGGGCGGGCTCGGCGTGGAGGATGAAGTGACGACAGAGAACAAGACCAGCAACACCGACGCCGAGGAGGCACAAGATGGCGACTGAGGTCGTGGGCACGACGCCCAGCAAGAGGTCCGCATCAACCAAGCGACCGGCACTTGGCCTGAAGCGGCACTTCACGAAGAAGGGCAAGCACCCCTACGACCTCATTGAGTGGGAGCGCCGCAGTGCCGGTATCTCCTCTGGCGATGGCTCAAGCGTGTTCGAGCAGGACAACCTCGAGGTTCCTGCCGACTGGTCGCAACTGGCCACCAACGTGGTGGCGTCCAAGTACTTCCGCGGCGCCCTGGGAGCCCCCGATCGCGAGTACTCGGCGAAGCAGCTCATCGACCGCGTGGTGCTCACCATCAAGGCCTGGGGCCTGGAGGAGGGCTACTTCCCCACCGAGGACGAGGCCGCCACCTTCGAGTACGAGCTCACCCACCTGCTCATCAACCAGATGGCCGCCTTCAACTCGCCGGTGTGGTTCAACGTGGGCATGCGTGAGAACCCGCAGTGCTCGGCCTGCTTCATCCTGTCCGTTGAGGACACCATGACCTCCATCCTCTCCTGGATCGGCAAGGAAGGCGTCATCTTCAAGGGCGGCTCCGGCGCCGGCATCAACCTGTCGGCCGTCCGCTCGTCGAAGGAGCGCCTCTCGGGCGGTGGTGAGGCCTCGGGCCCCATCTCGTTCATGCGTGGCGCCGACTCCTGCGCCGGAGCCATCAAGAGCGGTGGCACCACCCGTCGCGCCGCCAAGATGGTCATCCTCAACGTCGACCACCCGGACATCCGCCAGTTCGTCAGCTGCAAGGCCGAGGAGGAGAAGAAGGCCTGGGCGCTTGGCGAGATGGGCTACGACATGGGGCTGAACGGCGAGGCCTGGCACAGCATTCAGTTCCAGAACGCCAACAACTCCGTGCGCATGACTGACGAGTTCATGTACGCCCACGAAGCCGGCGGCGACTGGCACACCTCGGCCGTCACCACCGGTGAGGTCGTTGAGACCATGAAGGCCCGCGAGCTGATGAAGGAGATCGCCGAAGCCACATGGGTGTGCGGTGATCCCGGCATGCAGTTCGACAGCACCATCAACCGCTGGCACACCTGCCCGGTGTCGGGCCGTATCAACGGCTCCAACCCGTGCTCGGAGTACATGCACCTTGACGACTCGGCCTGCAACCTGGCCTCGTTCAACCTCATGAAGTTCGTTGATGGCGACGGCACGTTCCAGGTGGACGACTTCCAGCAGGCCATCGACGTGGTCATCACCGCCATGGACATCATCGTGTCGCGCTCCGGGTACCCCACCGAGCAGATCGGTGAGAACGCCCGCAAGTACCGCCAGCTGGGCCTGGGCTACGCCAACCTCGGCGCGCTCCTCATGAGCCACGGCCTTCCGTACGACAGCGAGGACGGCCGCGAGTACGCCGCCGCCATCACGGCCCTTATGACTGGCCGTGCCTACGCCATGAGCACACGCCTGGCCGAGCGCATGGGTGCGTTTGAGGGCTACGAGCCCAACGCCAAGGCGATGAACGGCGTCATCCGCAGCCACCGCCGCGCCGCGCAGGACATCCCCGACGGCCGCGTGCGCGACGAGGCCCTCCTCGCCGCCGCCCGTTCGAGCTGGGATGTCGCCGTGGACCGCGGCGAGATCTTTGGTTACCGCAACTCGCAGGCGTCGGTGCTGGCCCCCACGGGCACCATCGGCTTCATGATGGACTGCGACACCACGGGCGTCGAGCCCGACATCGCGCTTGTCAAGTACAAGCGCCTTGTGGGTGGCGGCGTCATCAAGATGGTGAACAACACGGTGCCCGAGGCGCTCGCGAAGCTGGGCTACCACGAGGAGGCCATCAAGCAGATCGTGACCTTCATCGACGAGAACGAGACCATCGAAGGTGCCCCGGGGCTTAAGGAGGAGCACCTGCCGGTGTTCGACTGCGCCTTTACCCCGGCCAACGGTGAGCGCAGCATTCACTACCGCGGCCACATCAAGATGATGGGCGCAGTACAACCGTTCATCTCGGGCGCCATCTCGAAGACCGTCAACATGCCCAACGACGCCACGCCCGAAGACCTCGCGGCCGCGTACGTGTTCGCATGGAAGGAAGGCGTCAAGGCGCTCGCCATCTACCGCGACGGATCAAAGCGCACGCAGCCCCTGTCAACCGGCAAGGACTCGCCGGCCGACATGAAGGCCGCTACCGACGCCGCCGCCGCACCGGCCAAGCCGCTTCGCCGCCGCCTGCCGGATGAGCGTCAGGCCATCACGCACCACTTCCGCATCCTCGACCACGACGGCTACATCACCGTGGGTATGTACGAGGACGGTAGCCCCGGTGAGGTGTTCATGAAGATGGCAAAGCAGGGCTCCACGGTCTCCGGACTCATGGACTCCCTCGCCATCTGCATGTCGCTCTCCCTGCAGTACGGGGTGCCGCTCAGCACGCTGGCCAACAAGCTCAGCCACATGCGATTCGACCCGTCGGGGTTCACCGGTAACCCGGAGATCCCAAGCGCCAAGTCGATCGTCGACTACCTGGTGCGCTGGCTCTCGGCCAAGTTCCTCACCGAGGACGAGAAGCGTTCGATCGGCATCATCACCGAGCAGATGCGCGCCGAGCTCGAGGACCAGGTGCCCGCGGGTCAGGCACCGGTGGAGATTGAGGCCAGCGCGGAGGGTGCCGTGGTGGTGGAGACCGCCCCCACGCCCAACCGGGAGCAGACCTCCATGGATATGGGCCTCGCCAAGAGCGCCGGCCTCTC
>CAMCOB010000128.1 GCA_945876305.1 Bifidobacterium breve | reverse complement strand
TGGTCGCCGTGCGCGATTCATGGCGCGTGCAGGACCGCTGGTGGACCGACGACCCGGTAGATCGCTCGTACTTCGATGTAATCGTCGAGCCGGGGCGCCACGCCCTCATCTTCCGTGAGAGCAGCGGCGGCTGGTTCGTTCATGCCTAGTCCCCCGTATGTCGAACTGCATGCCCACACAGCCTTTAGCTTCCTCGACGGCGCATCACTGCCAGAGGAGATGGCGGAGGCCGCGGCGTCGCTCGGGCACAGGACCCTGGCCATTACCGATCACGACACCCTGTCGGGGTCGATGGAGTTCGCCCATGCGGCCACCGCCGCGGGACTCCGCCCCATCACGGGTGCCGAGTTGTCGGTCTGTGCCCTCCCCGCCATCGGGATCGGCCATGCACCCCACGTGCTCCACCTCACCTTGCTGGTCCAGACCGCCACGGGGTACGCCAACCTGTGCCGCCTCATCACGCGTTCGCACGCAAACACGAGGTCCGGGCCCGATCGACGGGCGATTGACCCTGTACTGCCCATTGACGCGCTCCAGGCACATGCAGATGGGCTCGTGTGCCTGTCGGGCTGTGCCCGGCACGGGCTCGTACCCCACCTGCTCGCGGCCGGGCGCCATGCGGATGCCGAACACGCACTGCGATGGATCATGTCCACCTTCGGCCCAGGCAATGCGTGGGTGGAGATCCAGCGTGCGGCCACACGCGGGGACAGAACCCTTGCACGGGCGCTCGAGGCGCTGGCAGACCACGTGGGCGCACCAGTGGTGGCCACAGGCGACGTGCATGCCCACCATCCCAGTCGTGCATTCCTGCAGGACACCCTGGTGGCAGTGCGCCATCGCCTCACCCTCGATGCATCGGAGGCCATGCGACGTGGCAATCGGCAATCGGTACTGCGCACGCCCCACGACATGGCGCTGCGACTGGCCGACCACCCCGAGGCAGTACGCAACTCGGTGGTGCTGGCCGAGCGGCTGGAGTTTGACCTCACGCGCGACCTCGGGTACCGGTTTCCCGACTTCGTGGCCGGCCACCCCGGGGAGACCGCCGACGTGGCACTGGCGCGTATCTGCGGCCATGCACTGCGGGATCGCTACCCCGATGGGCCCGGGCGGGCTGAGGCCCTCAAGCGGCTGGATGAGGAACTTGGGCTCATCCGCCACCACGGACTCTCCGGATTCTTTCTGCTGCACCGCGACATCCTGGAGATCGCACGGGAGGTTGCGCTCGAGGTGCGGCCTGCAGGCTCCGCACGTCGCATGCTGCCGCCCGGCCGCGGGCGCGGATCGTCCGTGGGGTCGATCGTGTGTTACCTCACGGGCCTCTCGCATATCGACCCGATCGAAAGCGGACTCTTCCT
The DNA here is from genome assembly GCA_945876305.1 of Bifidobacterium breve. Taxonomy (GTDB): domain Bacteria; phylum Actinomycetota; class Thermoleophilia; order Miltoncostaeales; family Miltoncostaeaceae; genus SYFI01. The sequence goes on along the minus strand of CAMCOB010000128.1, from coordinate 2,106 downwards.
CGGCAGGTTTCTCAACAAGGACCTGCGTTCGGTGCCAGACATCGACCTCGACTTTCCCCGCGACGTCCGTGCGCGCCTCATCGAGGAGATCATCCGCCGCTACGGCCACGAGCATGCCGCGCTTGTGGCGGCATTCCCCACGTTCCGTGCCCGCATGGCCATTCGCGAACTGGGGGCGGCACTCGCGCTGCCCCCCGCCGACATCGAGCGCCTCGCGCGATTGTCGGATGGCTGGTCGTCAGCCGAAGCGGTGGAAGACGAGATCCGTCGCATGCCCGGTGGCGAGGACCGCCTGCAGTCACGTCGCTGGCGTGCGCTGGCGTCGCTGGCCCGGGAGGCAGCGGGGATCCCACGGCACCTCGCCCAGCATTCGGGGGGAATGATCGTGAGCGCCACCCCCCTCATCGATCTGGTGCCGGTGGTACCTGCGGCATTCGCCGGCAGGCAGATCTGCCAGTGGGACAAGGATTCCTGTGCCGATGCCGGGTTCGTGAAGATCGACCTGCTCGGCCTGGGGATGTTGAGCGCGGTGGAGGAGTGCCTCGACCTCATCGCCACCGCGCATGGTCGGGCACCCGACCTCTCGCGCATCGGCTTTGACGACCCAGGTGTGTACGCCGAAATTCAGGACGCCGACACCATGGGTGTGTTTCAGATCGAGAGCCGTGCCCAGATGCAGAGCCTGCTGCAGACCCGGCCCGCAAACCTCGATGACCTCACCGTGCAGGTGGCGCTCATCCGCCCGGGCCCCGTGAGTGGTGGCGCCGTGCACCCCTATGTGGCCCACCGCCGGGCCCTTCGACGCGATCCCCACTTCATTCCGCCATACGACCACCCGCTGCTTGAGCCGGCGCTTCGTGAGACCCTCGGCGTCGTCGTATTTCAGGAACAGGTACTCGAAGTCTCGATGGCCCTCGCGGGGTTCACTCCGGGGGAGGCCGAGGACCTGCGCCGGGCGATGAGCCGTAAACGCAGTCGCACGGCGATGATGCGTATGTGGGAGCGCTTCCAGCAGGGGGCACGCGATCGTGGTGTTCCCGACCACACCATCCAGACGGTGTTCACCAAGCTGGTGGGCTTCTCCAACTTCGGATTCCCCAAGGCCCACTCGGCTGCGTTTGCTGTGCTGGCCTACCAGAGCGCGTGGCTGCGGCGGCATCACCCTGCAGAGTTCCTGGCCGCGCTCATCAACGCCCAGCCCATGGGGTTCTATCCACCCGCCAGCCTGGTGCGCGACGCCGGCCGACGTGGCGTGCGCACGCTGCGTACCTGCATCCGCCGCTCACAGGTGGGGTGCACGGTGGAGGACGGGTCGGTGCGACTTGGCCTCGGCATGGTGCGCACCCTCGGCGAGATACCCGCCCACCGCGTGGTTGACGAACGTGAGGCCCGCGGCCATTTCACCGGCCTGGCCGATCTCATTGCCCGCACCGGCCTGCGCCCGGAGCAGATGGCGATGATGGCCCGCGCCGGGACCCTCGATGCCTTCGAGGTGCCCGAGCGGGAGATGCTGTGGCAGGTGGCCACCCTTGCCCGGCCCCGGCGTATCGCAGGCGCAGAACAACTGCCCCTGCCGCTCGATCCGGCTGCCGCACCGCCGCTCCCTGCCCCCGACCGCATCGACCGTGTCATCGCCGAGTACGAGACCACAGGTGTCTCCACCGGCTGGCACCTGATGACCCTCATCCGCCCGGCGCTGCCGAAGGGCACCATCACCGCAGAGGCGCTCAAGAACACCCGCCACGGCACCGACGTGATCGTGGCGGGAATGGTGGTGGCCCGACAGCGCCCCGCCACCGCCAAGGGCATCGTGTTCCTGCTCATCGAGGACGAAACGGGACCCATCAACGTGATCGTGCGACCCGACCTCTACGAGGCCGAACGGTCGCTGCTCCGGGCCGATCCGCTACTGGTGGTGACAGGGCGGCTTGAACGCCGTGAGCGCGTGGTAAACGTGCTGGCCAGCGGTGTGACTGCGGCCCGCCTGCCATCCCGTGAGCCGGTGCCCCTTGAGCACGGCGCAGATGCCCGGGTGCGCGCCGGTGTGCCCGGGTCACAGGACTTCGCCCGGGGGCGACGCTAGAGCGCCTCCACCACCATTGCCAC
>CAMCOB010000127.1 GCA_945876305.1 Bifidobacterium breve | reverse complement strand
GCGGGGCTCATTGATGGGCTCGCGTCGTCTGTCGCCGTGTTCGATCAGGCGCGTAGCGCTGCCGAGGCCCTTGAGATCCCGTTCCCATCTGATGCCGTGAAGGACGTGCTGATCTGCGGTATGGGCGGGTCGGCCGTGGCGGGCGACCTCGTCACCACGCTCTATTACGAGCAGCTGCGCCGTCCGGTGCAGGTGCACCGTGGCTACTACCTCCCCGGCTGGGCCGGTCCCGACACGCTCCACCTGCTGCTGTCGTACTCGGGCGAGACTGAGGAGACCCTCACCGCCGCGATGCAGGCAATGGAGCGCGAGTCGCCAGCACTTGCGGTGACCAGCGGCGGCAAGATCGATACCTGGTACGGAGAGCGCGGCGTTCCCGTGCTGAAGATCCCGGGTGGCCTGCAGCCGCGCATGGCGCTGGTGCACATGCTGGTGCCCACCGTCGTGTTCATGTCGCGCCTCGGCATCATTCCCGATCAAACCGCCGAACTCGACGCCGCGCGCGAGTCCATTGCAGCCGCGATCGACGCCTATGGCCCCGATCGCCCCACCGAGGCCAACACCGCCAAGCAGCTGGCCATGCGTCTGGCCAATCACGTACCGCTTATGTACGGGGCGGAGGTCACCGCCGGGGTCGCGTACCGCTGGAAGTGCCAGTTCAACGAGAACGCCAAGCAGCCCTCATTCGCCTCTGTGCTCCCCGAACTCGACCACAACGAGATCGTGGGCTTTGAGAAGTCGGGTGCCTTCGGTGAGCAGGCTGTTGTCGTCATGCTCAAGGACCCTCGCCAACACCGGCAGGTTGAGCGTCGCATCGCGCTCACCCGCGACATCATCCGGCCGGGTGTCAGCGACGTCATCACCATTGAGGGTGAGGGGGAGACCCCCCTTGCGCGCCTCATGGACTTGGTACTGCTGGGTGACTACGTCTCGCTCTACGCCGCCTGCCTCAGGCGCGTTGATCCCGAACCCGTGGATTCGATCGGCACCCTCAAGACGGGGCTCGCCACCACGGGAAACCAGCGCCTTCAGGCGGGGCAGTCGGGCTCCATCTAGTACGCCGTCCGCAGGGTGGGGAGTGGACGCCCAGCCCAACCCGGGCGATTGAACGTTCACACCAAGGTCCGTGACCCGGGCGCATCCGCAGTGAGCTGGTGGGGCCGGGATGGTGCGACGAATCCCGCAGCATTCCGCCCTGCCCCCTCGGGCGAAGCCCGTGGCATGCGGCATCGCGCCTTTTCGACGCGCCATCCCGGCCCCGCCGGCGCCCCCCCGGAAACACAAGGGGCACGGGGTTTCCTCTGGTTGCCTCCTCCCTCACCAGTAGCGATTGAACGTTCACACCAAGGTCCGTGACCCGGGCGCATCCGCAGAGCGACGACGGGTCCGGGATGGTTTGCCGAATACCGCAGCATTCCGCCCTGCCCCCGGGCGAAGCCCGTGGAATGCGGCATCGCGCCTTTTCGGCAAGCCATCCCGGACCTGACGGCGCGCCCCCGGAAACACACCGGGGCACGGGGTTTCCTCTGGTACCCTCCGCCGGCTTCCGAACGATCAAGGAATCAGCCTGTGACGCCGAATGTCAAGCATCACGTCGCCGACCTTGGGCTCTCTGAGCTCGGGCGACAGAAAATCGAGTGGGCCGACCGGGACATGCCCGTGCTGGCCCAAATCCGTGAACGGTTTGAGAAGGAGCGCCCGCTTGAGGGGCTTCGCATCTCCGCCTGTCTTCACGTGACCACCGAGACGGCCAACCTGGCCCGCACGCTCAAGGCCGGCGGTGCCGACCTCATGCTTGTGGCGTCAAACCCGCTCTCGACGCAGGACGACACCGCAGCAGCGCTGGTGCAGGAGTACGGCATTTCGACCTACGCCATCAAGGGCGAGGACGACGAGACGTACTACTCGCACCTCACTGCCGCGATTGACCACGCTCCGCACATCACCATGGATGACGGTGCTGACGTGATCGGCGTGCTCCACGGCGACCGCAGGGAGATGCTTGACGGCATCATCGGCGGTACCGAGGAGACCACCACGGGCGTTATCCGCCTGAAGGCCCTTGAGGCCGAGGGCAAGTTGGCCTTCCCGGTGGTGGCGGTAAATGACGCCAACACCAAGCACATGTTCGACAACCGCTACGGCACCGGGCAGTCAACGCTCGACGGCCTGATGCGCGCGACGAACATCCTTATCGCCGGTCGCAAGTGCGTGGTCGGTGGGTATGGCTGGTGTGGTCGCGGTCTGGCATCGCGCCTTAAGGGCATGGGTGCCCACGTCATCGTTATTGAGGTGGACCCGCTGGCTGCTCTCGAAGCCGTGATGGATGGCTTTGAGGTTCTCCCGGTTGCTGAGGCAGCCAAGGAGGGCGACATCTTCATCACCGCCACGGGCAACATCCACGTCCTCCGTCGTGAGCACTTTGAGCACATGAAGGACGGGGCGATCATCGCCAACACGGGCCACTTCAATGTGGAGATCGACATCCCGGGCCTCGAAGAGCTGTCTGACGGCTCACGCGAGGTGCGTCCGTTCGTGCAGGAGTACGTGCTGCGCAACGGCCGCAAGGTGTACCTGCTCGCCGAGGGCCGCCTGCTCAACCTGTCGGCAGCCGAGGGTCACCCGGCCGCAGTCATGGACATGAGCTTTGCCAACCAGGCTCTCGCCGCCGAGTACATGGCGAAGAATGCTTCCACCCTGGAGAACACGGTGTACTCAGTCCCCGCAGATATCGACGCGGAGATTGCACGGCTGAAGCTGGCCTCGATGGGCGTTGAGATCGACGCGCTCACCGATGAGCAGCAGAAGTACCTGGCGTCCTGGGACCAGGGCACCTGAGCAGTACGCAGTCCGGAGCGGCCGCCGGGCGGGGGGACACCCCGCCCGGCCTGGCCCCGGAAGACATCCTCGCGCTGCGGGATGGCGCGGTGATCATGCTGGACCAGACCCTCCTTCCCGGAGAGGTCACGCAGGTCACCTACACCGAGTGGCCGCAGGTGGTGGATGCCATCAGGACGATGGTCGTACGCGGCGCCCCCGCCATTGGCGTGGCTGGTGCAATGGGCGTGGCCCTCGCGGCCAACCGCGCTGCGGCCGCAGGTGGATCACGCGCAGAGTTTGATGCAGAGATGGCCCGGGCGATTCCGGCCCTGCGCGAGGCCCGCCCAACCGCGGTGAATCTGGAATGGGCGGTTGATCGCATGGCGGGCATGGTGGCCGATCATGAGGGCACTCCGGCGCAGATCGCGAGCGAACTCGCAGTCGCCGCCCGCGGCATCCATGCCGACGAGGTTGGCCGGTGCGTGGCCATGGGGCAGCACGCGCTCTCGCTCATCACCCGCGGGGCCCGCATTCTCACGCACTGCAATGCAGGGGCACTGGCCACTGGGGGCTACGGCACGGCGCTCGGGGTAATCCGTGCCGCCTACGCAGCCGATCCAACAGTCACCGTGATCGTGGATGAGACCCGCCC
>CAMCOB010000126.1 GCA_945876305.1 Bifidobacterium breve | reverse complement strand
GGGGGAGGTGAGGCCGAGGCAACAACATCCAGCACCGATTCACTTCGCATCAGTGTCGAGGGGCTCACTCTGGGTGCCACCTACACCTGTGCAGTACGCGCACGCAACATCGTGGGCGACGGGCAGCCCTCCACGGCGAGCAATTCGTTCATTACCTCAGCATCTGCCGCACCTGCCGTGGCGAAAAAGGTGCCACTGCTGAGATCATCGCTGACCTGTCGTGGCAATACATGCACGACCCGTGGCCCGGTACCCCCCGGAGCCACCGCGGTGACCCAGCGCGCCACAACCTCCGCCGCGCAGGCAGCCCAAAGCAGTGAGATGGCCCGGCCCAAGGTAAAGACAGCAAAGGGCACATGCCGCATCACAAAGCGTGGGAAAGGCAAGAAGGCAACGCGTACCTATCAGTGCACCATTCGCCTGTCGAAGGGCAAGTGGACCATCACCACAAAGGCCCTTACGAAGACAACCGCTATCGCGCAGTCGGTAAAGATCAAGAAAGTGAAGTAGGCGCAGTTCGAAAGGCCCCCGGTGACGGGGGAGCTGGTGTGGAGCGGGAGGCGCGGGGGTGCGTGGCCTAGGGTCTGGTGGGGCCTGCTTGGTCGTACGGCGTCTGGATCAATCCGCCGGGGGCGCTTTGACCGGGCGATAGGTGCAGGGTGGCGTATGCAGTGACCACACTCATCCGCTCGCGGGGAAGGCTCCGCCCGGCGGGGCGGCGTTCGGGACCTCTGTATGCACGACAGATAGGGTCGCGCCGTGCGCAAGTGGTCGGCAATCATCATTTTGGGCCTCGCCCAGTTCATCATGGTGCTCGACGGCACCGTCATGAACGTGTCGATCACGACCGTCGTGCGCGACCTCGACACAACGGTGCAGGCCATGCAGTTGGCCATCGCCACATTCGCACTGACCATGGCGGCATTCATGCTCACTGGTGCGGCCATCGGCGACCGGCTGGGGCGCAGGCGAACATTTGTGATCGGGCTCTGTATTTACGCCGTGGGTTCGTTCCTCACGGCGATCGCTCCGGGGTTCACCATCCTGTTCATCGGGTGGTCGGTGGTGGAGGGGCTTGGTGCCGTGCTGGTAATTCCGGCCATCGCAGCACTTGCTGCCGCCAACTATCAAGGCCGTGATCGCGCCATCGCCTACGGCATCCTTGGCGGCATCGCCGGGGCTGCAGCGGCAGCCGGGCCGCTCATCGGTGGCTGGGTGACCACGTACTTCTCGTGGCGCTGGGTGTTTGGCGCCGAGACCATCATCATTCTCGTGGCGATCCTCCCGCTGGTGCGACAGATCGGCGACGGCGCCCGCCGTCCGGCGAAGAGCCGGTTCGACTTGGTTGGAGTCGCGCTGTCAGCGCTGGCGATGGGTCTGGTTGTGCTCGCCCTGGTCAGCGCCAGCTCATGGGGACTGATCCAGCCAATCGACCCGCCGTTCACCATCGCCGGCTTCTCGCCCGTCATCCCCATCGTGATGGTGGGTCTCTTTGTCGGCTGGGCATTCATGCGGTGGGAGGCCCACGTGAATGCGAAGGGGCGCACCCCGCTCCTCGGCACCGACCTCCTCGAGATCCCGGTGCTTCGAGCGGGGCTCGGATCAACCATGGTCATGTACTTCATCGTCGCGGGTTCCTTCTTCATCCTGCCGCTGTACCTGCAGACCGTGCTCGGGCTTGACGCGCTGGGATCGGGTCTGCGCATCCTCCCCATGTCGCTCGCGTTGTTCGTCTTGGCGCTTGTGGGCTCGCGGCTGTCGGCACGCATCTCTCCCCGCACGCTCGTGCAGGTGGGCCTGGCGCTCGGTGTGATCGGCGTCGCCCTGCTCATGACCAGCATCGGCCCCGATCTCACCGGACCCCGATTTGCCATCGCCATGACCATTCTCGGCGCCGGACTCGGGCTCGCCTTCTCGCAACTGGGCAACGTCAACCTCTCGGCCGCCGACATCACGCGAAGCAGCGAGGTGGGCGGCCTGCAGGGCACGATGCAGAATCTGGGCATGTCACTGGGTACCGCGCTGGCTGGCACCGTGCTGTTCATCGGCTTGGCCACCACGTTCCAGACCCAACTGTCCAACCAGCCGGCCGTCAACCAGCAGCTGACCCAGCAAGCGGCGGCGGCCACCGCGAGCGGCATCGCCGTGGTACCGGCATCAGATGTGCAGACGGCCGCCACCGACGCCGGCCTGCCGCCAGACGAGGTGGATGCCGTGGTCACCGCGTACTCCGATGCCAAGCTGCAGTCGCTGCGAGCCGCCCTTGCCATCGTGGCCATCGTCGGGCTCTTCGGCCTGTTGCTGACCCGACGCCTGCCAAGCGCGCCCCTCACCGACTCTCCTGCTGCAGCAGGGACTCCCCCGTGATGCCGATTCGATCGCGTTCGGCAATCCCCCTACGTGCGCGCAGCGCATCAACGCCCACTGCCGCGGTCCGATCTGCGGCACGTCCCATGAACGCCATTTCGCTGACCGACGCCACTCCCGAAGGAGACTCCCATGGGTTCTGAATTTGAGGTCGTGCTGGACGTACAGGCATCACCCGCCGAGGCTTGGGCCGTGGTGGGCGATCCGTGCGGTGTCACCCGTTGGTATCCGCTGTACACGTCGTGCACCCTTGAGGGCAATACCCGCATACTTGCGCGCGCTGACGGGGCGGTTGTGGTGGAGGACCTGCTTTCCCGCGACGACGAAGAGATGTCGTATTCGTACGCCGTCACGGCGGGACTCCCGCTGGCCGAGCACGAGGCATCGTTCCGGGTAGATGCAGAGGGCAGCGGGTCGCGCATCACCTGGCGCACCCGGGCCGTGCATGAGGACCCCTCCATCGATATGGAGGACCGCCTGGCCGATCGCCAGCGCGAGGCCCTTGAGGGACTCCGGGCACTGCTCGACGACTAAGTCGCATTCTTCGGTGTTTCTTCGATTTCTTTTGCCGTGCCCTGACATTGGGAATGCATCATGGGGATGCGCGGATCACACCCGTGGTTCGCAAACCCCTGTGAACGCCGGAGGACAGACGTGAAGACCGGAAAACATCGCATCGCCGGTCTCGCGACGTCGGCGGCCCCTCAGGTGCCCGGTACGGCAGACTCGTCCCCATGAGAGTTCTGGTGGTGGACGACGAGGAAGCAGTGCGTACCGCCGTGCGGCGCGCCCTGACTCTCGCCGGCTACGAGGTGGAGATGGCAGCGGATGGCGAAGAGGCCCTCCAGTCGCTTGCCGAGCGGGCGCCCGATGCCATCGTGCTCGACATCCTCATGCCGGGGGTGGATGGCATTGAGGTGTGCAGGCGCCTGCGGGCAGCTGGCGATCACACGCCAGTGCTCATGCTCACTGCCCGCGATGCGGTGGGCGACCGGGTGGCCGGTCTCGATGCCGGCGCGGACGACTACATGGTCAAGCCCTTCGCCCTTCAGGAGCTCCTGGCACGACTGCGCGCCCTCCTGCGGCGCACGGGAAGCGGCGGATCCGACGA
>CAMCOB010000125.1 GCA_945876305.1 Bifidobacterium breve | reverse complement strand
CAAAGAGGTCCCACTGACGATCGGGGGTGAAGTAGGTGTCGGTGGGGGTCGTGACCGGGGCGAGCGGGGTGGGGGCCGCCGGGGCGGCCGGAACGATGTCATCGCTGGTTCGCACCAGCGACCACTCGGCCGCCGAGACGCCAGGAATGTCGAGCGCACTGGCACGCAGCGCACCGTTGGGTGCAACGCGCAGCGACCACACGCCGGCCTCGGGTACCAGCGGGCGCACGGGGCCCAGCGGCCCGAGCAGCGCGCGCGCATCGACAGGCGCGGGCGGCTCGGCGAAGGTCACCACGAGTGACGCCGTGCCGTCGGGTGCTGTGGCCGGCACGGGCGCGCGAGAGCCAGCGGCAAGCGCTGGGGTGGCCACCGTCAGCCCGGCAACCACCACCAGCGCAAGGATGGATCGGCGCTTAGCGCGTGCCGTAGCGATTGGTGATCGGCATGCGTCGATCGCGCCCGAACGCGCGTGGCGTGATCTTGATCCCAGGGGGTCCCTGGCGGCGTTTGTACTCAGCGCGGTCCACGAGCCCAACGATTCGGTGGACGACGTCCTCGGGAAACCCGCGCTCGACGAGCGCAGCGGGAGGAAGGTCCTCCTCCACATATCCCAGGAGAATCGGATCAAGCACCTCGTATTCCGGAAGCGAGTCCGAATCCTTCTGATCCGGACGCAGTTCCGCAGTGGGCGGACGCTCAATAGTGGCTTCTGGGATGACCTCCTTGCCTGCATCCATGTTCCGCCACGACGACAGCCGGTACACCCAGGTCTTCGACACGTCGCGAAGCGGCGCAAATCCGCCCGCCATATCACCGTAAAGCGTGCAGTAGCCCACCGACATCTCGCTCTTATTGCCCGTTGCCAGCACCATGTCGCCGTGCTTGTTGCTGATGGCCATGAGCAGCGTGCCGCGAACGCGGGCCTGAAGGTTCTCTTCGGCGACGTCACGGTCGCGCCCCTCAAACGCATCCACGAGTTCAGTCTCAAAAGCATTGACGACTGGGGCGATCTCGATGACATCCATCCGGATACCGAGCAGATCTGCGAGGAACTGTGCGTCCTCGGTGCTCCGGGACTCAGTAAACACCGACGGCATGGCAACGCCGCGGACGCAGTCGGGGCCGAGCGCATCGACCGCCAGCGCGGCGGTCAGGGCAGAGTCGATACCACCGGACAAGCCAATGATGACCCCCGGAAATCCGTTCTTCTGCACGTAGTCGCGCACGCCCATGACCAACGCATCCCAGAGCTCACGCTCGGGCGCCGCGATCGGCGCGATTTCGCTCGGTGGTCCAACGGGCGCGTTCGCCACTCCAGCGCTGACAAACACCGGGGCCGGAGAATCGAGGGGCTCGAGGCGCCGGAGCAGCGGCGCCCGCAGGCGGTGGCCTGCGGCAAGGTCCAACTCAAGATCGGCGATGAGCAACTCCTCGCCGAAGATCTTCGCGCGTGCCACGACCTCGCCGGATGCAGCGATGACCGCAGACCGTCCGTCGAACACCACCTCATCTTGGCCACCAACCTGGTTGCAGTAGACGAGTGCTGCCGCGCTGTCCGATGCCCGGGTCTGGAGCATGCGCTCGCGGGCGTCGCCCTTGCCCGCGTGAAATGGCGACGACGAGATGCAGGCGATCACGTCAAGGCGGGCGCGGGCGAGTTCCGCAGCCACAGGGGCGGGGTACCAGATGTCCTCGCAGATGACGATGCCCATTCGGGCACCCTCGATGTCAAGAATGATCGGCTGGTCGCCTGCGCGGAAATACCGGGCTTCATCAAATACCCCGTAGTTCGGGAGAAACCGCTTGTGGTAGATGGCCTGCACCCGGCCGTCCGCAATAACCGCGGCAGCATTCCGGATGTCCTCGTCGTGGTCGACGAACCCGACAATGGCAACGCAGTCCGTGATGGACTCGGCGAGTGCCTCCAGGGCCTCGCGCGACGCATCGGCGAATGAGGGTCGCACGAGAAGATCTTCCGGCGGATACCCCGTAATCGCGAGTTCCGGGGTGAGCACGAGCATTGCGCCGGCATCCGCTGCGCCACGCACAGCCGCACGAATACGCTCGACGTTTCCATCGAGGTCACCCACGACCGTGTTGATCTGCGCACATGCGACGCGCATGAACCGCCCTCCGTTCGCGCCGAAGACATATGAGTGGCTGGCGCGGCGCGGTAGAGTCCAGCTCGTTCGGGAGGATAGCGATGCCGGCCCGTGCGACGGCATGAGCCGGGCGAGGAGATGCTCATGGGTACCAGCGGACGCACAGAAGGCCCCGGCAAGACGGCGGCGCCGCAGAAGTCCAACCTCACCCCGGCACAGGGGGCCCAACAGGCAGAGAAGCGCTTGGGCAAGCCCTGTTTCTTCACTGGGCAACGTCTCGTGGGCATCTATGCCTGCGTCACGTGCCAGTTTCGCATCAACAACCGCGGTGCCCTGCCCTCGTGCCCGGACTGCGGCGAGATCATCTGGTGCTACATGGGCGACGGCCCCCGGCCGATCCCCGAAGGGGAGACCGCCGCTCCTGCCGCTCCGGTCGATTCCACGGGCCCGGCCGTTGACCAGGAAGTCGTGCCTCCGCCCCGGGCGCAGGACCCGGTGAAGGTGGAAGAGGGCATCAACCTGGAGATGTAGTTGGGTATATGAGCGGGCAGGTGCCCCGTACGGATTCACGAAATGCTTACGATGCGCCCTCGCGTTCCGCATGGCGAAGGGCCACGATTCACCTTGTCCGCACCGATTGGACACATCATGCGAACCCCTTCACCCTCACGCGCTGCCGTCACCGCCGCTCTCATCGGAGCGCTCGCCATGGCCGCGCCAGCGATCAGCGCTCCAGGCGGTCCCTCTCATTCCCCCGAGAGCGGCCCCTCACACAGCGTGCCATCGCACAGCAAGGGCGACTGCCGTTCACCCGGCACCAACCTCAACCCGGTCACGACCGGCGCCGTGGGCGCTGGCGGCCAGGTGAACATCCAGGGGGCGGGGCGGGTTCGCCTGCTGGGATCCTTCATGTCCTGGGGCACCGTGAGGGGAATGACTATTCGTGTGGAGGATCGCCGGGGCGATGGAATGCTGCGCGTGGGGGCGACATGCATCCCGTTCAAGCGGGTGACGAAGGCCGATGGCACTCGCACCCGTGTGGCAGTGGCGAAGTCACCACGCGAACGGTTTCTGATCGACGGCACCGACATCCGGGTCGACCTGTCCGGCAGGGGATCGCTCGCCATCGCCATTACCGGCAGTGGCAGCGGGATGCTCGACGGCGTGGGCACCTTCACCGTGAACAACGGCAGCCCCCAGAGTTGGCCGCTCAAACCCATCGATCTCGCGCTGACGGCCGCGAACTAGCCCACACGGGGTAACCTCCGTCGGGCCACACCATGGGATCCTCAGACGAACAGCCATTCATCCTCATCGCCGAGGATGAGCCCAACATCGCCTCCTTCGCCAAGATGTACCTGGAGGCGGCTGGCTTTCGCGTGGATGTCGCAGCGCGCGGCGACAC
>CAMCOB010000124.1 GCA_945876305.1 Bifidobacterium breve | reverse complement strand
CATTCCTGGCGTCTCGGCGGCCGAGTGGTCGCTGGTGCGAACCAGCGATGACATCGTTCCGGCCGCCCCGGCGGCCCCCACCCCGCTCGCCCCGGTCACGACCCCCACCGACACCTACTTCACCCCCGATCGTCAGTGGGACCTCTTTGCCCCCGGCACCACGTGGGGGGCCGACCTCACGGGCACGCCCGCACGACCCCGGATCGCCATCCTCGATAGCGGTATCGACTCGACGCATGAAGAGTGGAGCGGCCCCAACTCACCGCTGGTGCGTCCATGGAGCGCATGGACCGGCAAAGAGCAGGCCGAGGACTGGGGCCGCACTGGTCATGGCACGCACGTCGCCGGAACCGCTGCCGCCCCGGCAAATGGGGTGGGAATCGTCGGGGTGGCGCCGAGCGGTGCCGGCATCGGCGAGATCATCCCGGTGCAGATCTCCGATAAAGACGGGTTCTCCACCGACGCCACGATGATGATGGGCATCCGATGGGCTGTGGCCAATGGCGCCAAGGTCATCAATATCTCGGCGGGTGGCAGCGGTTCGTCGCGCGCCTTCCAGCAGGTCATCGATTGGGCCTTTACCCGGGGTGCACTGCTGGTGGCCTCAGTGGGCAACGATGGCCAGGACTACAACGAGGTCAACTACCCGGCCGGCTACGCCCACGTGCTGGGGGTCGCGGCGCAGTGCAGCACGCACGTGAGCGCCGACTGCTCTACGCCGGGCGGCCTGGCGCTGTTCAGCGACCGCAACGCGTCGGTTGACGTGGTGGCTCCCGGCGTGGACATTCTTTCGTCGGTACCGCGACGCATTACCGAGGGCGCCATTGCGCCGGGGTATGCGGTGAAGGAGGGCACGTCGATGGCGGCGCCGTACGTCACCGGCCTGGCCGCGCTCATCTTCGCCGCAAACCCGGGCGCGACCCCCTATCAAGTGATGCAGCAGATCATGAACACCGCAACTGACGGCGGGCCAGCCGGCCGCGATCTCGCGTATGGCGATGGCTTCGTCAACCCCCGCGCCGCCTTGACCCTCCCGCTGCCACCCGACGATCCCACCGAGGGCAACGACGACGTGACCGACGTCAAGGGTGAGACCGCGATCGCCGGGCCGCCTGGACGCGTCATCATTCAGGCGAGCATCGACGTGAACAATGACCCGCGCGACCTGTACCCGGTGACCCTGCGCAAGGGGCAGACGGTGCGAATGCGAGCATCAGGTAATGGGGGCGCCCGCATGCGCCTGGCGCTCTGGGCCCCGGGTACTGCCAGCGTGAGCACCATCGGCGCTGTCTCCACGGCATCAACCCGCACCGCATCACGTCGCCCGCGTCTGGCCTACACGGCAACGCGCAGTGGCCGCTGGTTCGTGGAGTTGCGGGGCACATCCGGCCGCTCGGCCTACACACTTGAGGTGACGCGATAGCCGGTGATGGGCGCGTGCTGGCCATCACCGGCGCATCCGACGGTATCGGTGCCGAGGTGGCACGGGCAGCCGTCGCCGATGGGTGGCGCGTTGTACTGGCGGCCCGCCGCCGTGAGTTACTCGATGCCCTCGCTGATGAACTGGGCGGGTCCGCGCACGCCGTGGCCGTGACGGCTGACGTCACCGAATGGGATGACGTCCAAACGATCCCCAAGGCCGCGCTGTCCACATTCGGGCGCCTGGATGGCGTGCTCGCCAATGCCGGGTTCGGCGCGAAGCGGGGCTTTCTCAATGAGTCGCCCGAGTTCTGGAAGTCGATGGTGCTCACCAACGTGTACGGCGCGGCCCTCACACTGCGCGCGTGCATCCCGGCCCTCACCGAGGCCAAGGGGCATGTGATGTTGATGGGATCGGTGTCGGGACGCCAGGTGGGCACCGGTTCGCTGTACTCGTGCACCAAGTGGGCGGTCACGGCCATGGCTGAGGCGGCGCGCAAGGACCTGCATGGCACAGGCGTGCGGGTCACGCTCATTGCTCCGGGAATCGTCGACACCGCCTTCTACGACGACCCGGTGAGGGGTGCGCCCCTTCTGCCGGCCGACGTCGCGCGCGCGGTGCTCTACGCACTGGATCAGCCGCCGCACGTGTCGATCAACGAGATCATCATGCGGCCCACCGAGCAGGACTTCTAGCCCCGCCCGAATCGTGCGCATCGCCCGACCTGGGCGGGTCTTCTTGCCCCACATGTGCGAGCCTTGGAGGTGATGTCTACGACCGTCTTCGTCGATCGGCAGGGCCTCGCCGGATACGACCTCGGCACCGACCACCCGTTGGCGCCGGTCAATCGCGAGTTGGCCATCGACCTCATCCGCGCCTACGGCATGCTCGACCGCCCCGATGTGACGGTGCTCACGCCCGGGCCGGGGAACGAGGCGCTCATCGCGCGTGTGCATACCGCGGCCTATATGGCGCAGGTGCGCCGCTACAGCGCGCAGCCGGCACTCGCACATGCGTTTGAGGCCGGCATGTGGGGCCTGGCATCAGGGGGCGATACGCCGGCGTTTCGCGGCATGCACGAGGCCGCGGTGGCCGTGTGCGGTGCATCGGTGACTGCCGCCATGGAGGTATGGGAGGGCCGCGCCACCCGGGCGTTTTCGGCAGCCGGTGGTCTGCACCATGCATTTGCCAACAAGGCCAACGGGTTCTGCATCTATAACGACGCGGCCGTGGCCATTCAGGCAATGCTCGATGCCGGTGCCGAGCGTGTGGCATACGTGGACGTGGACGTGCACCACGGTGATGGCACGCAGTTCATCTTCTACGACGATCCACGGGTGCTCACATGCTCGGTGCACGAGAGCGGGCGGTATCTGTTCCCAGGGACCGGGGCCCTCGATGAGCGGGGTGCGGGGAAGGGCGTGGGGACCTCGCTGAACATCCCGTTGCCCGCCTTCTCCGGCGATGGTCCGTACATGCGCGCGATCAAGGACGTCATCGTGCCGGTGGTGCGCGGGTTCGCGCCGGACATCATCGTGACCCAGGATGGCGTTGACCCGCACCACGAGGACCCGCTGGCGCATCTCCAGGTGCGCATGGCGACGTTCCCCCGCCTGTGGCGCGTGCTGCACGAGATGGCGAATGACATCACGGGGGGCCGGTGGGTGGCACTTGGCGGAGGCGGCTACAACGTCGACGTGCTGCCGCGCGCCTGGGCACTTCTCTTTGCCGAGATGACCGGCACGATCCTCCGGGAGGAGATCCCGCCCGATTGGATCGCCCTGGCGAAGGAGCGCACCGATCGCCACGTGTTCACCGATCGCCTGATGGACGACCCCGAACCCGAGGTGGCCGAGGATGAGCGCATGCGCGCCGACCTTGAGGGCCATGACGTGGTGGACGAGGCCCTTCGCCTGTGGGCCTGACCCCGATGCAGTGGCGGGATGCTGATGACCCACGGGGCGCACAGGTGTTGTGCGGGGCCCTCTGTGGCGGCATCCGGTACGAGCATTCGCGTGGTGTCGCGCAGCAGGCCACCCGCGCGGCCGGCCTCGTGCAACTTCCGGTGGATGAGCGCCGTCGACTGCTGTGTGCGGCCTGGCTGCACGATGTGGGCTACGGGCTCCCCGGGGGCTACCACCCGACTGCCGGTGCCCGCGCGCTGAGGCTGGCCGGGCACGAGGAACTCGCGCGGCTCGTGGCCCACCACTCAAGTGCCGCTCTGCGGGCCCAGATGCTGGGGTTGCCC
>CAMCOB010000123.1 GCA_945876305.1 Bifidobacterium breve | reverse complement strand
GCCTTCGAGGCGGTCGGCCACATGCCAGGCCTCCTGCGACAGGTACTCAAGGCGTTCCACGGCGTCGGGCATCCCGCGCACGCGTGCCGCTTCATTGTCGAGGTAGGTGAGGATCTCTGCCTGCTCATCCGGATGCCAGGTGGCACGCGTCCCCGGCCGCTCCGGGTTACGGGCGATGAGCCACCACAGCACCGAGAGGAGCGGAAGTTTGAGTGCCACAACCACAAACAGCACGTAGATGCTCTTGAGCCACGGCGGGCCATCGAGGTCTGGCGTGAGAACGACCAGCACGGTGCCGAAGATGGCCATGATCAGCGTGATGACGATGACGGGGACCACCCGTCGGAAGGTGGGCGTGGGAGACGATCCGCAGAGAAGCCAACGCATCATAAGGTGTATGAGTAGCATCCCCCGCCGCCATGCACGTGATCCTTCCCGATGGAACCAAGCTCGAACTGCCCGACGGCGCCACCGGCTTTGACGCCGCCGCCGCGATCGGCCCCGGTCTGGCAAAGGCGGCACTTGCCGTGCGGATTGGCGACGAGATGCGCGACCTGGCGAGGCCCCTGGCCGATGGCGAGTCGATTGCGATCGTCACAGGCAAGAGTGGTGATGATCACCTGTACGTGATGCGCCATTCGGCCGCGCACGTAATGGCCGAGGCCGTCATGACGCTGTTCCCGGGCACGCGCTTTGGGTTCGGGCCGCCCATCGAGGACGGCTTTTATTACGACTTCGAACTCGACGCGCCAATGACCGAGGACGACTTCCCGGCCATTGAGGCCGAGATCAACCGCATCGCCAAGGCCAAGGCACCGTTTGAGCGCAGCGTCATGAGCATTCCCGACGCGGCCGCCTTCTTCGCGGAGCGGGCGCAGCCGTACAAAGTCGATCAGGTTGAGGAACTCGGACGTCAGGGCGAGGTTGATGTGTCGCTCTATCAGGAGCGCGACTTCATTGATCTGTGCCGTGGCCCGCATGTGCGTAGCACCGGCAACATCGGCCGGGTCAAGTTGCTGTCGGTGGCCGGCGCGTACTGGCGGGGCAGTGAGAAGAACCCGATGCTCACGCGGGTGTACGCCACCTCATTCCCGAGCCAGATCGAGCTCGACGAGTACCTGGAGCGCATCGAGGCGGCCAAGGCACGCGACCACCGCAGGGTGGGCCGCGACCTCGGAATCTTCTACTTCGACGAGGCCGGCCCCGGGTTCCCGTTCTTCCTCCCCAGGGGCATGGTGGTGATCAACGAGATCCAGAGCGCGCTGCGCAAGGAACTCGAGACCATGGGGTACGACGAGATCCGCACCCCCACCATGCTGAGCGACGAGCTATGGCACCAGAGCGGCCACTACGACAACTACGCCGACAACATGTACTTCACCGAAGTGGATGGTCAGGGCTTCGCGGTAAAACCCATGAACTGCCCGGGCGCCTGCCTGGTGTTCAGGTCCACCCGCCGCTCGTACCGCGAGCTGCCCCTGCGCCTCGCCGAGTTCGGGCACGTGCACCGGCATGAGCTTTCGGGCGTGCTGCATGGCCTGTTCCGCGTGCGGGCATTCACGCAGGACGACGCCCACGTGTTCTGCCGCATCGACCAGGTGCAGAGTGAGGTGCGGGCCATCCTCGACCTGACCGAGCGCTTCTACGCGCGGTTTGGTTTTGAGGACGTACGCATGTATCTGAGCACGCGCCCCGAGAAGGCCACCGGCACCGAGGAGATGTGGGATCAGGCAGAGGAGGCCCTGCGCTCCGCCCTGGGCGACCGGGAGTACGGCCTGAAGGAGGGCGACGGCGCCTTCTACGGCCCGAAGATCGACATCCAGGTCACCGACACCATGGGCCGCTCATGGCAGCTCGGCACCTGCCAGCTCGACTTCTACATGCCCGAGCGGTTCGGCCTCGAGTACACGACAGCCGACGACACGGTGGAGCGCCCGGTGATCATCCACCGCGCCATCACCGGCTCGCTTGAGCGCTTCCTGGGGATTCTGCTCGAGGACACCGGTGGCGACCTGCCGTTCTGGCTGGCCCCCGAGCAGGCCCGGGTCATTCCGGTGAGCGACCGTCACGCCGAATATGCCGAAGAGGTGCGCGCGACACTTCGCGAAGCGGACGTCAGGTGCGGGGCCGACGTGCGGTCGGAGAGCATGGGCAAGCGCATCCGCGAGGGCGAACTGGCCAAGGTGCCGTTCCTGCTCATCGTGGGCGATCGCGAAGTGGAGACACGCACTGCGTCGGTTCGGGCCCGCCATGGCGATCTTGATGGCGACCTGCCCCTCGCCGGCCTGGCGGACGCGCTCCGGGCGTGAGCGATCCGCGGCGTCGTGCGTTGGCCGGCCTGTGTGACAACTGTGCGCACCAGCGGCTGGTGCCCACGCGCACATCGGTGTTCACCATGTGTGAGGCTGAGGGGCTTCCCCGGTATCCGGCGGTGCCGGTGATGCGGTGCAGGGGGTTTGTGCAGAAGGACTGGACCGAGCCGACGCGCGAGAGATGAGACGGCGCGCCCGACTGGATCAGCAGGCCGGGGACCGTTGTCCGCGCATCTCTGCAACGAGACGTCGGGCACCCGCGGCTATCCTCGTCGTGTGACCACCGGTATCCGCAACACCATCATCATTCTCGGCATCGCCGCGCTCGCAGTGGTGTGGGACCGTGCCTTCTCGGTCGCCGTGTCGTCGGCCTCACAGATTATCTCGGTGCTGTTCGTGGTGGCCATCCTCGCGGCCGGCGTGCAGTACTTCCGGCGCAATCAGTTGGCCTGGCTGGTGCTGCGGCCGTGGCAGCGGGTGGCCGTGGTGCTGTCTGCCGTGGCCATCGCCTTTCTTGTGATCGCGGGCTACCCGCTGCTGGCCGACCGCATTACGCCATTGGGCTATCTGGCGCTCATCGCCGCGCTGGTGCTGCTGATTTGGTGGATCATCCGGGACAGCCGCAAGTTGTGATGGGCTGATCGCCCGCCGTCACCGGTAGGGGCGCGAATCGTCGCAATGCACGCGCCATGGGCGTGCCGCCCGTGCATAGCGTCGATGTATGAACCGATGGCGGAGAGCCGGACAGCGGGGACAGGCCGCGGTGGAGCTGGTGGCGCTGCTGCCACTCATCGGATTACTTGCCATTGCGGGCCTGCAAGTGGTGGTCACCCTTCACCTGTGGGGTGTGGCGCGGGAGTCGGCGCGTGCAGGGGCACGTGGGGCGCAGGTGGGCGCGCCGGCCAGTGACGCCGTACGCGCGGCGCTGCCCGGGTCCCTCGCACGCGTGGCAACGGTGCAAATGAGCACCGGCCCTGATGGGTCGCATCGGGTACGCGTGCGTGTGGCGGTGCCGTCGCTCGCTCCCTGGATTCCGTCTTCCGTCATTGAGGGCCAGGCGGAGTCGGCTCCATGATTCTGCGGGTCCGGGAGATGGGGCAAGCGTCCATCGAGGTGCTGTCGCTGCTACCCGTGCTCGTGTTGCTGGCCGTCGCCGCCGTGCAGGTGGCCGCCATGCTCGCCGCTGCGTCGGGCGCGCAGGATGACGCGCGACGGCGAGCCGTGGGTGCCACTGGTCGCTCTGGGGCCCTGGTGACGGTGACGGGCGTCGCACCCATGCCCGCCATGCCCATGCTCGGGCACGGGTTTGATCCGGCCACCGCGCGCGCGGCCATTCGGCTGCCGTGATGGCCCGGTTCACAGACCAGCGCGGCCAGGCGATCCCCCTTGTGCTCGGAGTGATCGCGGTTCTTGTGGCGGGTATCG
>CAMCOB010000122.1 GCA_945876305.1 Bifidobacterium breve | reverse complement strand
ACGGCGCTCTCCGCCTCGGTGGCTGCATCGCGCGCAGAGCTCACGCTGGTGGTCACACCACTTGCCGTCTCGCGGATAATGGTGGTGTCGCCACCCCCCAGCTGTCCGGTACCTGCGAGCACCGCCAGCGCCGTTACAGCACCCACCACGGCGGGGAGGGCGATTGCACCCACGCGCTTCATGCCCTTCGGCTTAGGGGGCGTGTTGCCGCCGTCAGGTGTCGTGGGGTCCGTCTCATCCTGCATGGCTCGTGGCTCCGGGCTCGAATGGCATCAATGTATGGGCTGCTTTGTACCGGGGCTGGATTAGGACCTCGTTAGGGAACCTTTGCCGGGTGATCAGCATGGTGCCGGTCTGGGTACCATCACTGCGTCAGGGTTTCACGGAAGAGGGCGGGTAAATGGCTGAACGGGTTCTGGTGGTGGACGACGAGAAGTCGATCCGCACGATCGTGGAGTACGCCCTGAAGGATGGCGGCTTCGAGGTGGTGTCGGCCAGCCGTGGCGACGACGCGCTCGACATCATGGAGCGCGAGGCCATCGATCTGGTGGTGCTCGACCTCATGCTTCCCGGCATTGACGGCATGGAGGTGTGCAGGCGCATTCGCGCACACCGCAACGTGCCCATCATCATGCTGTCGGCACGCGGCGACGAGGTTGACAAGGTGCTCGGCCTCGAGATGGGTGCCGACGACTACGTGACCAAGCCATTCTCACCGCGGGAACTCGTGTCGCGGGTAAAGGCCAACCTGCGCCGTGCGAAGGCCACTCCCGCCGTTGGCGAGGAGCCCATCCGCCTGGGCGACCTGCAGGTCGACCCAGCAGCGCGCACGGTCACCCGCGATGGCGAGTCGGTCAACCTCACCTACTCCGAGTTCGAGATCCTGCTCAAGCTGCTCAAGTCACCCCGCCGCGTGTTTACTCGCGAGGAGCTGATGGACCACCTGTGGAAGGGCTCGTTCTACGGAGACCTGCGAAGTGTTGATGTGCACGTACGTCACCTGCGCCAGAAGGTGGAGATCGATGATGCGAATCCCGTGATCATTCGCACCGTGCGCGGGGTGGGCTACGCCCTCGGGCGGGAGGGCGGGTCACCCGGGTGACCACCAAGGTCCCGCCGACGGGCCAGGGTCCGAGGGGCCGCACCGGCCTGCAGACCTGGCTTATCGGGTCGTTCGTTGCAGTTGGCGCTCTCGCCAGCCTGCTGGTGCTGCTGGTGCTGCTGCCCACGCTTGAGTCGAGTGTGGTGTCTGGTGCCACCGATCGCGTATCGCTGGCCACGACCGACGTCTTGCGGAGGTCCGCCGCGCTCCCGGGGCTGGACGCAACGGTTACGGCGTCCGACGCCCGGGAATACGCGGCCAAGGCGGCATCAGAGGTGCGCGGCGCCGCCCGGTTTGTGGTGCCCGACGTCGGCGTGTACCCGGCCGGCGAGGCGTCAGTCGCCGACACCTTCGACCCCACCGACTTCGGGCCTGAGGCCAAGGCGCTCGCCAGCACCATCACCGGGGATCCCGTGCGGCCGCGCGTGGCCGAGCAGCCAGACGGCTCGCGCATCATCTACTCAGCGGTGGCGGTGACTCAGGGGGGAGCCCAAGTGGGGGTGCTCGAGGTCGCGGTGCCCGTGCCCCGCCCCACCGAGGAGATCGCGGTGCTGCAGCGCCGCATCATCCTTGCCGTCATCACGGTGCTTTTGCTGTCGTCGCTTGCGGGTCTGGCGCTGTCGCGGGTGCTTGGCCGCCGTATTGGCAGAGTGGCGCGAACGGCAACTGCCTTGGCATCGGGCGACCTCTCGGCCCGCGCACCCCAGTCGGCGCCCCGTGAGGTGGCGACCCTCGCCGACGGCCTCAATCGCATGGCCGATCAGATCGAGGGCCTGCTCGGCACGGTGACCGGCGAACGCGACCGGGCCCGCGCCCTTGTGGCCGGCCTTGCCGAGGGTGTGGTGATGGTGGATGCCTCGGATGAGGTGCTCATCGCGAACGATGCGGCCGATCGCATGCTGGGCGTGGGCCGAGGTCGCGATGCGGCGCGCGCCGATCTGGGGAGCGCGCTTCTGGACGTGGTGCATCGCACCCGGGTTGAAGGCGTGCGCGTAGATGGCGTGGAGATCGAGGTACCCGGTGAAGGCGCCATTGCCGTGGCCGCCGTACCGCTTCGCGAGGCACCGGGCACTGTGGTGCTGACCTTGCGTGACGTCACCAGCGAACGTGCGCTGGCACGCACGCGGCGCGATCTGGTGGCCAATGTGTCGCATGAGCTCAAGACCCCGGTCGCGGCTATCAGGGGATTCCTCGAGCTGATGGAGGATGACGCCATGCACCCGGAGGCGCGGCGGGAGTTCCTCAGCCTCATGGATGCCGAGGCCGCGCGTCTGCAGCGGCTGGTGGACGAGCAACTGCAACTGGCCCGGCTCGATTCGGGTGGGCTGCCCATGGTCATGGAGCCGCTCGACCTGGGCGTGCTGGCCCGTGAGGCCGCCCGCCCACGCCAGCTGCTGGCCGAGCGCGAGGGCGTGCGGCTGCAGGTGGATGTGCCGGGCCCGGTGCCCATGGAGGGCGACCCGGCACGGCTTGAGCAGGCGCTCTTGATCCTGCTCGACAATGCCGCCCGCCACACCCCGGCCGGGGGCACCATCACCGTGCGTGCGCACGTGACTGGCGCCGATGCCGTGCTGCAGGTGACTGATGACGGCGAGGGAATCCGACCCGAGGCGCTCGGCAGCGTGTTTGACCGCTTCTACCGAGCCGATCCATCACGCGAGGCGGGCGAACGCACTGGGGCCGGGCTTGGCCTTGCGATCGCCCGCGGCATCGTGCAGGCGCATGGCGGCGACATCGACGTCACGTCGCAGCCCGGCCACGGCGCCTGCTTCACCATTCGCCTTCCACGCGACCCCCGGTAGGCTCATCACATGACACGTGGAGTCGCAATCGTCACAGGGGCCGGACGCGGCGTGGGCCGTGCAACGGCCGAGCGCCTGGCGCGGGGTGGATATGTGGTGGTCACCGGGGTGCGCGATCTCGATCGTGCCCATGAGGAGTACGGCAAGCAGCCGGGCATCCAGTTGGTGCAACTTGATGTGACCAACCCCGCGCACATTGCCGATGCGGTGGCATTGGCCCACGACTTCTCCGACGGGCCAATTGATCTTCTGGTGAACAACGCCGGCCACGCGATGATGGGCGCGCAGGAAAATGGCGACCTGGCCGCGGCCCGCGAAATGTTTGAGACCAACCTGTGGGGCGCGGCAGCCATGGTGCAGGCCGTGATGCCCGCCATGCGCGAAGCCGGCCGGGGAACGGTGGTCACCGTGTCGTCTATCGGCGCGCGCCTCACCAACCCACTCGTGGGCTTTTACCACGCGTCGAAGTACGCCTTGAACGCACTGTCGGAGGCCCTCTCGATGGAGGTGGGCCACTTCGGGGTGCGGGTGATCATGATCGAGCCGGGGATGATCGCCACCGACTTTCCAAAGGCCACGGTGCTCACGGGAAACGTGACTGACCCCGACTCCCCATACGCCCCGCTGTTCGGCGATCTGCGCGCAGGGTTTGGTGCCTGGCGAGAGCGCGACGACGCAAGCACCGCGGAGTCGTGCGCCGAGGTCATCTGGAACGCCGTCAACGACCCGCACGCGCCCATTCGTATCGTGGTGGGTGACGACGCGGCCGAGCTCGACCGCGCACTGCGCGAATCGGCCAATGACCATGAGTTTCAGGAGCGCCTGCGCGGGTTCCTGAA
>CAMCOB010000121.1 GCA_945876305.1 Bifidobacterium breve | reverse complement strand
AATGGCAGCCTGATGGGCGAGGGAACATCAACATTCCTCACAGCTATACGGCCACGGCGTCTCCGGGTGGTCGCACATGCACGGTGGCGGGGTTCAGTTCGACTACATGCACGATCACCGGCCTCACGACCGGCACGGAGTACACCGTGACGGTCGTCATCGAGAGCAGGTACTTCTGCTACGCCAAGGGGCCGTGCGTATCGGAAGACGCCTCCCCGCCGTCGGCGTCGGCCACGCCCCTTGGGGCCTCCGTCCGCCCGGGCAGTCCGGAGATCCGTGGTGCCGTGTCATCAGAGGGTCGCATCACGGCGAAGTGGCGGGCGCCCACGTCTGACGGCAATAGCTCAATCATCGGCTACACCGCCACGGCCGTGCCCGGTGGTGCCACGTGCACTACCACGGGGGCTCTGGCGTGCGCCATTGATGGCCTCTCGCCCGGCGCGGAGTACTTCGTGACCGTCAGGGCTGTGAACGCGGTGGGCACAGGGCCGACGTCCGAACGGCTCACGCGCACCACGCCCCTGGTGGTGCCGGACCAGCCGCGTACGCCGCTGATCCAGGCATCCCCGGGCAGCATCGAGGTGGGCTGGGCCGCCCCGGACTTCGACGGCGGCACGGCGATTTCCGGCTACACCGCCACTGCGTCGCCGGGCGGCGCCCAGTGCAGCACCGATGGCGCCACCACCTGCACCATCAACGGGCTGCCCCACGGCACTGATTATGAGGTCACGATTACCGCCACGAATGCTGTGGGCACTGGTTCTGCCTCTGTTCCGGCCACGACCCGGACGCCGACCATCACCGCACCCGGCGCTCCGCGGCCCCCTGAGCTGACAGCCCTGCCCGGGCGCATCGAGGTGGGCTGGTCGGTACCGCCGCCGTATTTCGGCAGCGCCGTGACCGGCTACGTCGCCACCGCGACGCCCGGCGGCGCCACGTGCTCCACGACGGGTGCCACTCTCTGCACCATTACCGGCCTGGAGGACGGCACCGCGTACCGGGTGGCTGTCGCAGCCGTCAACGTGATCGGCACCGGGCCTTCTTCTGAGGCGAGCGCGCCGGTTACGCCGCGATGGCACGCCGATGGCGTGCCGCGCCAGCCTGACGAGTTCGACCTTGAGCCTGTTGCCGTCCCCGGCACCGCGGCGCCGGTTGCACCCGGTGGCGCTCCCGCCAGCGGTCCGGCTCTCGCGCTCGCAGACGTGGCCTTGACACCTCGCACCTTGGTGCCTGGCCTCGGGGGCCGCATCGCGTACAGCCTCTCCGAGTCGGCAAACGTCACCATCACGTTCGCCCGGGTCGGCGCACGCGACCGGCAGTCGCGTGTGGTGCACCGCATCCTCGCCGGCCGCCCGGGTGCACTGGCCGGCGAGACCCTCATCCGCGTGCCCTACAGCCGTGCGAGCGCGCTGCGTAAGACCCCCGGCGCCTGGACGCTGACGATCGAGGCACGTACCGCAAACGGCGCGGTGGCCTCAAAGACCCTCTCGATCAACGTGAAGACCAAGTAATGAGCCGGTATAGCCCACGGGCGCTTGGCGTGGCGAGGGTGCCTGATATGAATTTCAAATCCACCTTCCCCCGGGAGCACTCATGAATGGTCAGTCACGCCGTGGGGCGATAATCGCCGCGATCGTCGCCTCCGCCGCCATCGCGGCACCAGTTGCGGCAATGGCCGCTGCACCTGTGCAGTCGATCGGTCCGGTGGAGCATGGCCTCATCGGCGATGGCGCCTTTGGTATGCAGGTGGGTTCCGGGAATGGGTACGATTACGTCTATCTGATCGCCACTCCCGCGGATATCCACCCGGTGGTGGACCGCGTGCTGGTGAAGTTCAAGGCCGGGACATCATCGCGGACCAGTGGCGCTGCCCGGTTCCGGACCTTTGATGCGGTGGGCGCGCAGCCGCAGGATGCACGCAGGGTGGCCGGGCTTCCGGGTGTCTGGAGCGTGCCGGTGACTGTGGGCTACTCGGTTCGCGCCGTTGAGCGCAGACTCGACAAGCGCGCGGACGTGCGATGGGCTGCGCCCGAGGGGATGGTCAATGGTGATGACGTCCCGAACGACCCGCTCTTCCCCAATCTCTGGGGTCTCAGCAACACCGGCCAGCAGGTGCAGGCTCCGAGCCCGTTCTCCGGGGTTGCCGGTATGGATCTCGGCGTGATGGGCGCCTGGGGTGCCACGCAGGGATCGGCAACTGTCTCAGTCGCGGTGGTTGACAGTGGCGTTGCCCTTGACCACCCCGACCTCATGGCCAATCTGCGCACCCAGGACGCCCGCAACTTCGTGCCCGATGCCCAGGACGTGGTTGATCCACTCGCCGTTGACGATCAGCACTCCCACGGCACCCACGTCGCCGGCACCATCGGCGCAGTTGGCAATAACGGGCTTGGTGTGGCCGGGGTCAACTGGAACGTGGGCATGATTCCCGTACGCGCGCTCAATTTCGCCAACGCGGGCACCGCCGCGTCGACTGCCGGGGGGATGGCATATGCCGGCGGCGTGGCGCGCGTCGTGAACGCGAGCATCGGCGGCGCATCCGGCGGGGAGGTCATGGCCGAGGCAATCCAGCAGAACCCGAACACGTTGTATGTCGTGAGCGCCGGGAATGACGGGTCCGACAACGACGTCACACCGGCCTATCCGTGCAACGTGCGGCTGCCCAATGTGCTGTGTGTTGCCGCCATCGATGCGAGCGGCAATCTGGCGGATTTCTCCAACTGGGGTGTGAGGACCGTTGACGTCGCGGCTCCGGGCGTCGATATTCAGAGCACCGTCCCGACGTTTGCCACTGAGTTCGCACCCACGGTTCAATCGAATGGCGCGACTCCGCCGCGGCCGGTCGGGTGGAACCAGGACTCGCCCGCGCGATGGGAATTCGACACCACCCCCGGCGGCGCTCCGTATGTCTCCATCGATGCGACTCCCTCGGCCGGCTCGGGCTACGACCAATGGTTTATCCAGGCGCCGGGTACGTTCAACCCGGTCGGCCGGTCATGCCGCATGAACGCATCGGCGGCGATGGACCTTGACCCGGGGCAGGCGCTTGCGGTCCTCTACACGACGACCGAGCACCCGACCCCGGTGCTGGTTGGCTCGTCGGCCACGGCCGGCGACACACGGGGCAGGTTCATGCCTTGGACCATTGACCTTTCGGGCATCGACGGTCAGACGGGGGTCGAGTTCTTGTTCCTCGTGCAGAGCCCGCAGGGCGAAACGCACCCCGCGTTCGCCGCCATCATGAATCCGGTGGTCACGTGCATCGTCGATCAGCCGGCAGGCGGCAGCTATGGCTTCATGAGCGGCACCTCCATGGCGTCACCGCAGGTTGCAGGTGCCGCTGCCCTTCTGCTCGCCAAGAACCCCGATCTGACAGCGGCGCAGATGAAGCAGGCCCTCATGTCCACCACCGTGCCCATGGCATCACTTGCCGGCAAGGTGGTGACCGGGGGCCGGGTTGACGTGGCTGCCGCGCTCGCATCGGTGTCGCCTGCCCCCGGGAGCGCGGCCGGGTCGCCGAGCGCGCCTGCGCCTGCTGCAAGCAGCGCTCAGGCACCCACAACAGCACTTGGGCTTCGGCTTCGCTCAACGCTTGCCACGGGCGCATCGGGCCGCACTGTGAACGTGCCAGTGACGTGTGCGCAGGCGCAGCCCACGATGTGCTCGGTAACGGTGGCTCTGCGCATGCGCAGAGGGGGGAGCCGGGCGAACTGGATCAATCTCGGCACACGGCAGCTCACTCTCCTGGGTGGCTGGA
>CAMCOB010000120.1 GCA_945876305.1 Bifidobacterium breve | reverse complement strand
CTCCTCCACATTCGCCAGGTACTCAGCCACGCCACCTTCGGACTGGTCACCGATCAGGTGGCCCGCCACCACGCGCATGCGCTCGACGTAGGCCTCCACTGTGGTGTGGCGGATACGGCGTTCCATCCACACGTCTTCCACCTCGAGGCTGGCCTTCAGGAGGTAGTCCTCCATCTCCGGGATGTCCCGCTGCACAGCGTCGAACGCCCCCAGCCACGTGTAGTTCATCGGCTCGAGATTGGCGAGAATGTCGCGGTACGCCCGCTCACCACCACGGCCCGAACAGAGGATCGCAAGCACTCCGCCGGGCTTGAGGGTGCGCGCCATGGCCTCTGCCGCCGCCCACTTCTGTGGAAACCAGTGGTAGGCCATGGAGCAGATGGCCAGATCGAAGGTGCCGTCGGCTACGGGCATGTGTTCCACATCGCCTTGGGCCAGTGTGATCTCCACCCCATCGATACCGCTGAGCTTCGCCTGGAACTGCTCAAGCATGCCCTCTGACGGGTCAACGCCGGTGATGCGCGCTGGGTGGAACCGGTCAACCAGTGCCTGCGTGGCCCAGCCAGTGCCGCAACCGATGTCGATGACGTCGTCGTACTGCCCGGCGGGGATCGACATGATCAGCCGCTGCGCTCCGCCGATGTTGAACCGCACCGCATCGTCGTAGTTGCTCGCGGTGTCGGTAAAGCCCTCGGCGACGATGCTCGATTGGTCACTGCTCATGGGTCCTCCGGCGGTTTGACGGGCCGACGTTACCGGGCGGCTGCGGCGCGAAGCACAATGCGGGCGCAGCTGGGCTCGCCGTAATCCTGGTCGGGTGCCGCGGAGGCCACGCAGAAGTACAGGGGCCGCACCTGGGTGCGCGGTACACGCCAGCGAACGGTGTAGATGTACTGGCTCGACATCGGGCCCATCACGGTCTCGAGGGAGTGCACCAACCGCCCGCGGTTATCAATGATGGAGATGAACTCAGAGCTGGTGGGCGACGGACCGCTCACGCGATAGGGGAGGTTGATGGCACCGCCGGGGCGGCCGATGGCCCGCTGCGCACGGGCCCGAAGGGCCGGGGCCGGGAGCGCCACCGATGTGGGGGCCACGCCGTCCATGGTGTCGGTCGCCCAGGCAAAGATGGCGCTGGTACGGGCATACACGCCGGGGGTATTCACACGGGCGCACCCCTGCCCCCACGACACGACGCCGATCAGCACCGGGGCCCCCGACACCGATGTCACAAGGGGGCCACCCGAGTCTCCCTGGCACGAGTCGGTGCGGCGCGCGGTGCCACCGGCGCAAATCTCGAGTGTCGGGCTCACGCCGCCCCCGAGGGCGATATTGCAGGCGCGCGCGCTGATGAGCGGGAGCGGTACCTGGCGCGCCACCACGGGAAATACCCCGGCATCCTCACCGGTGTCACCCCAACCGGCCACCGATGCGCGGGTGCCCGCGGCGATCAGTCCGGTCTGGTTGGGAGCCATCATCGGCACCGGTGTTGCAGCGGTGGGCACCTCGAGCCTGAGCAGCGCGGCGTCGAGGGTTTTCGGGTAGCCGGGAAATACGGATACCTGCGTGACCGCGGTCTCTACTCCGAGTCCTTGGTCGAGCGAGATGGTGCCGGTGAGCACGTTCACCGTGGACGGAGCCACCGGTTCGCCGGCGTCGTTGGTCACGCAGTGCGCGGCGGTCAGTACCCATCCGGGGGCCACCACACTGCCCCCGCAGAACTGTCGTTCGAACGGGTTCTTGGTGCCCGGGGTGAGAAGCGCAGCGAGAAATGGCCAGTTGGTGGCAGAGGCCTGAGAGCCGCCCACGATGCGCGACTGCCTGCCGTTCGTCACGGCCGTCGCCGATGACGCTACGGCGATGACGACGGTGAGCACGACGCCCAGGGCAATCGCGGTGAGGCGTCGCATGGTGGAGCGGGGTACAGGCCGGTGGGGCATCTGGCAATCCTCACGAAGGGCACGGAGTGCTTTGACGCTAGCGGGGCCGCTGGCACGTGGCAATGCCATTGGTCGGCAGATATCACTCGGGTCCGGCGCGGTACCAGTCGTGCTCAGGGCGTGTGTGAGGGGGAGGGTGTGACAGGCGGCATTCGCGCAGGGATCGGTGGGTTTGCAAGCCAGGCGCGTAATGCCAGCACCACCGCCTGACAGCTGAAGGCCTGTGCTCCCATGCCCATGCCGTCGAGGGGGTCGGTGTACTCACGAAAGCCCTGCGCGTCCAGCCGCTCCTCGATGGCCTCCACCAGCATGGCCGCCTCGGCGTGTCGGCCCATCCGCAATAGGCCCGGCACAACAAACGGTGGCGTAAATGGCCATGACGGCCCCCGCCAGTACTGCGGCACAAACCGTCCGTCGCCTCGCATAAAGCTGGGGTCCGACACGCTGACCGACGGCACCGGGTGCGGCGGCCAAAATCGCTGGGGGGCGAGGATCCAGTCGTCCATCAGTCTGCGGCTCACCTCGGGGGGCAGGTCGGGCAGCGCGATGGGGGCGATGCCTTGCCATACGTCGCAGGGCAGCAGCGATCCATCGGGTGCACCTGTGCGGAAGATCCCCGCCTCGTCATCCCACAGGTGATCGACCATCGCCAGAGTGATCTCACGGGCGCGATCACGTGCACCGGGGTGCCCCATGGCGTCCAGGCCGATGTGGCCGAGCGCCCACGATGTGTTGACCAGCGGGCACGCCACGTTGAACCCTCCCGCCTCACGTGTGCGTGCGAATGAGAACCCACGTCGACGCGCCTCGTTCACCAGTACCGCAAACCCGGGGCCGCCATGGGCCCTCCATCCGAGCGGCTGGTCAAAGACCGGCGATGCGTCGCAGCCGGTTTCGTCGGGCAGGATCACCCATGCCAGGCCGGTGTCGTCGACCCGGTTGCGCTCGATCCAACCGTGGTAGCGGGGTATGGCCCGAAGGCCCTCGGCCACGAATGCCTCGTCGTGAAGACGCTCGGCGATCTCGGCCCACACCCACCCGATAAACGGGGGCTGGATCGTGGCTGTGGTCAGGTCGCGGCGCGCGCGCACGTTGTAGAAGGCCGCGCGAGCGAGCCGGACGGGTGCGTCCCAGAAGATGGTGTGCCCAATGAAGCCATCGGGCGTCTGTGCGGCAACCAGCGAGCGTACCTCGGTGGCCGCACGAACGGGATCCACCTCCGCCCAGGCGAGGGCATGCATGAGCGAATCCCAGAACCACTGGTACGGGTACTTTTCGCCGTCGGGGCAGGTGTAGCCGTAGGCCACGCCATTCCGGCCGATTCCCTCGCGCCAGTTGGCGCCGAGCAGGGCGGTGGCCCCCCGGCGTACTCGATTGCGAATTCCAGTCACCGGGGCAGCATCGCGCATGCGGCGGCGTATGGACGCAAAAAGGCGGGTTGCCGGGCGATCGCTCGCCCGGCTCCGGTCTCCCGTAAGGGAGGCGGTGGGCGGTGGATGGCGCTGGGACCCCCCCGAGTCCCTGCACGTTCAAGGTCCCCCGACCTTGAAACATCCACCGCCCGCACCCGCCACGCGCCCGGACCCTTGTGGGGTGCCCGGAACGCGGCCGAAGTTATACCCCCTCGAGATCCGTTTCCAACGTTCGAACGGTGATGTTTCAACAAACCCATTACACGTGTCATCAGATTCGTAACTATTTCGTCACCGCGTAGGGTTGCCGGCATGGCGTTGCTCCCATCCCATGGCGAGTTGCACACCACCGGCCGTACCGGCTGGCTGCGCGCTGCCGTGCTCGGCGCCAACGACGGCCTGCTCTCCACGGCCAGCCTGGTATTGGGTGTCGCGGCCGCAGGGGGCGACCGGTCAGCCCTGCTCACGGCCGGTATCGCCGGGCTCGCGGCGGGTGCCATGTCGATGGCATCAGGTGAGTACGTGTCGGTGTCGTCCCAGCGTGATGCCGAGCGCGCTGATCTGGCGCGAGAG
>CAMCOB010000119.1 GCA_945876305.1 Bifidobacterium breve | reverse complement strand
GGATCCGTGATCGCGATCATCGTGGCGTTCGGCCTCTTGTTTCTTACGTCGTTCGCCTTCTCGTGGATCGGAGTGGTCATCGCCCTCTCGATGAAGACGGTCGAGGCCGTCCAGTCAGCGGGCTTTATCTGGCTCTTCCCGCTCACATTCGCAAGCTCTGCCTTCGTGCCGACCGACAGCATGCCGTCGTGGCTCCAGGGCTTTGCGGTGAACCAGCCATTCACGGTGGTTGTCAATGCCGTCCGAGCGCTCGTCCTCGCGCAACCGGTCGGCAACCTCGTGTGGCTCTCTGTCGTCTGGATGGGTGGAATCAGCGCCGTGATGATTCCGCTGGCAACGCGCCAGTACCGCAGACGTACCGGCTAGGGGTCCTTGCGCTTCACCAGCGCCTCGAGGTGATCGAGGCGTTCGCGTAGATCGTGGATGACATCGTGGATTGGTCCGGGCGGATACTCCGCCGGTTCGGGTGCCACGGTGATCTCCGAGGTGGGCCCGCCTTTTGCGGTGCCGGCGCCTGTCCCGGTAAAGGTCGAGGCGGCCCATGCGGTGTAGATGCCGATCACAGCGACGCCCGAGAAAATCATCACGGTGGCAGTGATCTGACCACCCATGGTGACCGGGTACAGTTCGCCGTAGCCCACGGTTGAGATGGTGACCACCCCCCACCAGAGTGCCTGCCCGCCGCTCTCGATGTTCGCGCCGGGCGCACCCGCCTCGAAGTGCAGCACGAGAATGCCGCCAACCTCGAGGATGATGAGAATGAGCGAGAAGACGAGAAACAGCGTTCCGCGTGCACGGTTCGCAATGAACCAGCGCACAACGTTGCGCGTACCGAAGTGCCGGAATGCAGCCGTGACGCGGATGAGTCGAAAGACTCTGAGGATTCCCCCGTACGGAAGGCTTCCGAGGAAATCGAACCACCCTCCGCGGTGGTTGAGGTACCGCATTCGCTCGGGCCGCGACGAGTGAAGGCGCATCGCAAAATCGCTCAGCAGGATGACCGTGAGCAAGGGGGTCATCATGATGACGAGCCCCTTGACGTCTGGCCCCGGGAGCCTGGGCAACACCAAGATGATCCAGTTGATGAGCGAGAGCACCGTGGCAACGACAATAAAGAGGTCGTATCCGGGGTTCCGGAGATCTGCGGGGAGCACGAGTTTCGACAGGTTGGGTTTAGGAACCACGCTGCCGGTTTCGCCCGCGCACGGCGTTCTCCTTGTAATCAGCCGCGCAAGAGGGGTGACGCGAGAAGTGTGGTGCTGATGGCCTCCCCCACCTCGCGCGCCACACGGGCGCCCTGCTCGGAGTCGGCGACGGGTGGATTGTCCTCGAGCCACCCGGAGGCAGGCGCATCGCATCCGGCCCTGATCGCGGTGGCCAGCCAGTCGTCCGGCATCTGTGCCGGGAGAGGTGCGCCTGCCATCTCGGCTATCAACATGGCCCACGCGCGGGGCGGTGCGTTGCATGGGTCATACCCCCCGCCCGCG
The DNA here is from genome assembly GCA_945876305.1 of Bifidobacterium breve. GTDB lineage: Bacteria > Actinomycetota > Thermoleophilia > Miltoncostaeales > Miltoncostaeaceae > SYFI01. Next base: position 2,593 of record CAMCOB010000119.1, on the reverse strand, counting down.
AGTGCCACCCAGCGGCCTTCGCAGCACTCATCGGCCACCTCGCGCAACTGACGCCACAGCTCTGGGTAGAGCGGCATGGTGGTGAGCAGGTGCGAGAGCGGATCGGCATGGTGATGGTCAACGCCGTTCTGCGTGACGATGGCATCGGGACGGAATGTCCGCACCGCGGGAATCACCACCTCAGCCATTACCCGCAGGTAGGCATCGTCTCCCGAATCAGGTGGCATGGCGACATTGACCGCCGACCCGATGGCGTCGGGTCCCCCCACCTCGAACGCAAATCCTGTGCCAGGGAAGAGAAACTCGCCGCTCTCATGCACCGACACCGTAAGCACGTGAGGGTCGTTCCAGAACATCCCCTGCGTCCCGTCACCGTGATGGGTATCGAGATCCACATAGGCGACGCGCTCGAGCCCACACGTCTTGAGCGCATGAATGGCCACGGCCGTGTCGTTGTAGAGGCCGAACCCGCCGGCTTTGTTGGCCAGGCCATGATGCGTACCGCCCGCCGGACTGATGGCGCGGAGGGCGCGCCCCTCCCCCACTGCCCGCCCGGCGTCCCAGGCCACCTGCGCCGTACGCGCCGAATCGTGGTGCATGAGTGGATACGGATGAATATCGCCCGTCAGGCCCCACTGACGGGCCTCAGGTGACGCCGCCAGCTGCGGAGTGCGGCTGTAGGTGCGCATGGCGTGTACGAACGCTGGGGCGAACATCGTGCCGAGTTGCTCGTCGTCCATCGGGCCGGGCGCGCGAATCACCTCGACCCCGGGAGCATCAAGAACTCCAGCGGAACGGGCGAGCGCAACCGCCAGCTGATGCCGCCGCCTATCCGCGGGATGGTCGGCATAGGCCATTCCCAGATCGTCAGCGTGAATTACGAGAAGTGAGGTGGACCCCATGCGGCAATGTTGCCCGATACTCGACGCCCTCCGGTGTTCGACCAATTTCGTGGCGTAGAGTCACTCCGGGAACAAGACCTATGGAGGCAGTCGAGTTGGCTCCAGATCAGGCCCTGCACGCGTTGATTACCAAACACCTAAGGGCATCCGGGGAACCGGTGCGCGAGGCGTATCTCTACGAACGCGTGGGCGCCCAGGCGGCCGGTTCACCCGAACACTTTGTGCGCGCCCTGCTCAGTCTTGAAATTGAGGGGCATGTCCACCTCGACCCCGCCCGTGACGATTCGATCGACGACCCCGCCCCCTTTCAGCCACGCTATTGGCGCATCGTCGGCTGACGCGCGCCCGAGGAGAGAACACATGGCACTGATTGATGAGACCCCGATCGACCCAACTGGTGATTCGTGGATCGCCGACCACGTGAAGCTTTATGTTGAGTCGGGTGGCAAAGAGGGGCATCACTGGCAGCCGGGCGTGCCCACTCTGCTGCTCACCACCCGCGGCAACAAGTCCGGTACTGCCCGCCGCACCGCGTTGATCTACGGCCGCGATGGAGACGATTACGTGGTGATGGCGTCATACGCCGGTGCACCCACGCACCCCGACTGGTACCTCAATCTGGTGGCCGACCCTGAGGTCGTCATCCAAATGGGAGAGGAGATTGCGGCAGGCACCGCACGCACGGTCGCTGACGAGGACCGCGACCGCGTCTGGAAGATCATGACCGCGATCTGGCCCGACTACGACGAATACGCCACCAAGACCAGCCGTAAGATCCCGCTGGTAGCCATCTCGGTCAGGTAGCACCCGGCTCCGCTCCGGTTCCCGTTCAGGCGGGTATCGGGGCGTCGAGCCTGATCACGTACATGCGCGGCCACAACTTTCGGGTGACCACCGGCAGGCGTGTGATCGGATCGATAGCAATTCCACACAGCACGGCTTCGGAATTCGCGATGCCCGGGGTGAGCGACGAGAGATCGATCCACGCCCGCACATGTCCGTCGGCCGGGTCGATGAGTGCGATGCGGTTGGTGGGCCATACATTGGACCACAGCACTCCATCGATCATCTCAAGCTCGTTCAGGCGTCCAACAGGCGTATCGCCGTCGTGCACCAAGATGGTGCGCTGAACCCTGAGGCTGCCTGGGCTAAGCCACCTCACTGTGGGCGAACCGTCACTGGCGATGAGGGATCTGCCGTCGGTTGTCAGGCCCCATCCTTCGAATGGATAGGGCCTCGTCACCTTCCGCCGCAGGCTCGCGGGCGAGAAGACATTAATGACCCGATTGTGCCACGTCAGTTGCCAGGCCAAACCATTCAGCACGGTGAGGCCCTCCCCAAATGTCCGCACCGAGTTGTGCGTGATGCGAAGCACCCGCCCAGTCGCCGGGTCAACCCGCCGCACCGACGAATGCCCTTCAAGCCCGGTGCTCTCAAGTAGCACTCGCCCATGCGCCACCAGCCCTTCGGTGAATGCCCCGCGGTCGTGCGGTCGGCTCGCAATCAGCGTCCACGGGAGTTCCGGTGCGCTGGCCATGGCGATTGACGCCATCACAGCGGCAAGCAACGTTCCGGTGGCGATCGAGAGGCGCACTGCGCGAGTGTAGAGCCTTCGCCCAGCAGCCCTATCGACCTTGGTTCCCGGGATCTCACTCCCACGGGCCTCAATGAAACGGGCCCAGATGCGCCAG
>CAMCOB010000118.1 GCA_945876305.1 Bifidobacterium breve | reverse complement strand
TACCGTTATGGACATGATCTCCCCCAACCGCACGTCGCCTCTCACGCGGCAGTTATCGGTCTCTGCGGGCCACATTTTGGCGCGCGCATAGGTGTCCGGGATGTCGCGTTGGCGAGGATTTGGAGGAGCACGGGTCCCATGGGCTCAGTGGCTGAGAACGTTGGTGCGACTGGTGGTTGCAGCCTCAGTTGCGGCGCTCATCGTCACGGCGCTGGGTTTTCCCGACGAACCCGCTGCCTGGGCGGTGGTGGCGGTGGCCGTGGTGGTGGGCGATACCACCGGCCAATCGGTTGCCGCATCGTGGAACCGCATGCAGGGGTCGGTGGTCGGTTGCCTCTCCGGTGCGGTCGTGCAGATCAGTATCCCCATGGTGGCGTTGCCCATCCGGGTGGCGATCGCCATGGCGCTATGTCTGTCGGTGTGCCGCCTGCTGCGAGTGGGCAGCGGCTGGCGCCTTGGAGTGGCACTGGCCGGGTTCTTCATCTTCGTGCCCGGAGTGCAGGAGTGGCAGATGGTGGGCTGGCGGCTGGGCGCCACCCTGCTGGGGATCACCATCGCCCTGCTCGCTGTCTTGTTCGTCGCCCCCGACACCGCTGCCACACGGTTACGCGACGGCATCCGGGGAGCGCTCGCGGCCATCGCATCGTCGGTTGGTGCAGACGTTGAGTCGTGGGTGAATGGCGGAGGAGGAGGGAGGGCTGCGGCCGTGCCAGACGTGTCCGGCCTGCGCCCCCTGGTGGTTGACCGCCGACACGAGATCTCACGACGCGCCCCGATGCCGGATGCGGTGTCGGCCATGCTCGATGGAGTTGACCTGGCCGCCGCCGGCGTGGAGCGTCTCAATCGATATGGGCACGAGCAATCAGATGTCGGACTCCATGCGCATATCGCCGACGACCTGCGGGTCGCTGCCGCCCGGATTGCCTCGGCCTGCGAGGCGGCCTCGCATGCGCTCACCGACCCATCTGCCCATCGCGATGCGCTTGCCGATGCCAGAGCCGGACTCGAGACGGTGGAGACTGATCTTGAGGACGCCATCGAGCGGCTGCGGGCACTCGGAGTGACCCCCACGGCCCGTGCCGCCGAACTCACGCGGCTGTTTGGCGTCATCAATGCCCTGGGTCTTGTGGCGATGGGCCTGATGCGCGCAATCGACGCGCTCCGGTAGGCGCTACCGTGCGGGCATGGCAGGTATCCGCCATGGCGCCCGCTGGCTGATTGCGTCTGATGGCGAGGACGACGGCGAGCGCTGGGATCGCATCCCCGCCCTCGTGGCCGCGGCGCTTGTCATCATTCCTTCCGCAGCGGTTCCGGTAATGGGGATCGCCACGATCATCCGGACCGATCACGGAATCGGCTGGCAGGTGATCGCAGGGGTGCTCGCGGCGATCGGTGTGCTCGGTCTGGCCACCATTATCGGCGGTGCGCTGGCCGCCCAGCGCCGCGTGCGCTCACCGGTACCCATGGTGCTGGTGGCATCGGGAACAACCATCGCAGTGGTGGCCGGCATGCTCCTGGCCCCCGTAATGATGGCCAGTCTGGGGCTGGGGTAGGCCAACCCCCGGCAGGCGCGTCGTCTGGCTCAGCCGCCCTTGTCACCATCGGGTGGCGCCGGGGGGAGGGTGTCTCACGTCTTCTGCCATGCGGCGGTCGCGCCACTGTGCCCAGCCAGGATCACCCAGGTGGTGGATGCGGCGGAGATGCCGCCGATTGCCACCGACAGCACCACGGCCTGGCACGCGTTGCCCCGCCCCGACCAGATGGCTAGCATCCACGCGGCAATCGACTGAGTGCATCTGCTGGGGTTTCGAATCCGCCCAGAGGTCATTTCGGTCGGCGTCCGGGGCGTGTCTGGACCGTAGGGTCCACTGACGAATAGCGCCATCGGCCGCTCACATCTGCTTGGAGGCACGTTGTCAGCACGACACTCTGTGGTGATCCGCCTCGCCGGTGAGTCCGGTGAGGGCGTCATCTCGTCAGGGGATATTCTTACCCAGGCCGCTGCACGCGGCGGGTACTACACCCAGACCTTCCGCACGTTTCCCGCCGAGATCAAGGGCGGCCCGTGCATGTACCAGTTCCGTTTGAGCGATGAGCCCATCTGGAGCCACGGCCGCGACGTGGACCTGCTCGTGTGCTTCAACCAGGAGGCCTGGGACCTGAACTGGGATTCCCTGGGCCCAGACGGCGTCATCCTCTACGACATCACCGAGGTGGCAATCCCCGACGAGTACCTGCCCCGTGCCCGCCCAGTACGCATGGAGGAGCTCGCCAAGGAGATCGGTGGCTCGCTGCGCGCCAAGAACATGGTCGCAGTCGGCGCTGTGACTGGCGTGCTCGCGTTTGACACCACCCCCATTGAGGAGCTGGTGCTTCGCAGGTACGCCCACAAAGAGGGTGTGGCCGACGCGAACATCGCCGCCCTTCACGCGGGCTCAGACGAGGCAGCCGACCTGAAGGGTCGCTACCCGCTGGTACCGCCGGTGGAAACCGAAGAAGACCGGATGCTCATCTCGGGCAACCAGGCCATCGCCGTCGGCGCCATCGCCGCGGGCGTCAAGTATTTCGCCGGCTACCCCATCACCCCGGCATCCGACATTCTCGAGTGGCTGTCGGTGCGCCTGCCGCAGGTCGGCGGCCTCACCATTCAGTGCGAGGATGAGATTGCCTCACTCGCCTCTGTTCTCGGTGCGTCCTATGCCGGCGCAAAGGCCATGACCGCCACCTCGGGCCCCGGCCTGTCGCTGATGGGCGAGCTCATCGGTTACGCCGGCACCGCCGAGATCCCTGTGGTCATTGTTGATGCCCAGCGCGGCGGTCCATCCACCGGGCTGCCCACCAAGACCGAGCAGAGCGATCTGAACCAGGCGCTCTACGGCAGCCATGGCGACGCCCCGCGCATCGTCATCGCGCCGGTATCGGTTGAGGACTGCTTCTTCGCCACGGTTGACGCGTTCAACTACGCCGAGGAGTACCAGGTACCGGTCATCCTCCTTACCGACCAGGGCCTGGCCACGCGCCTCGAGGTGATTCACCGCCCCGAGACCGACACCATCACGCTTACCCCGCGTAAGACGTCCAAGGGCGTCGCCCGCGAGGACTACAAGCGCTATGAGTACACCGCCAACCACATCTCGCCCATGGGTATCCCGGGCGAGCCCACAGGCATGTACGTGGCCACGGGTATTGAGCACGATGAGTACGGCCACCCCGCTTACACGCCTGAGATCCACCTGGGAATGGGTCACAAGCGCTGGGACAAGCTGGAGCCGCTGAAGGCCGGCGCACCGCACGCAGCACACGGTGAGGAATACCCGACGGACGTCGCGTTCATCGGTTTCGGTTCGACCTTTGGCCCAGTACGCGAGGCCATCGACCGCCTCACCGAGCAGGGGATGTCGGTTGGCTCGTTCTACCCCCGCGTACTCATGCCGTTCCCTGCGGACCGGGTGATCGACTTCGTGAAGGACGCGAAGCGCATCGTCGTGCCGGAGGTCAACTTCACCGGGCAGCTCGCCCGCCTTATCAGGGCCGAGACCGGCATCGAGCTGGAGAGCGTCGCCAAGTGCGACGGCCTGCCGTTTACCGCAGAGGCCATAATGGATCTCGCCAATCAGGAGGTAGCCGTATGAGCACGCGCAAGCCCAGCGATTACAAGTCGGAGCTCAAGCCCATCTGGTGCCCGGGCTGCGGCGACTTCGGCGTTCTTGCCTCGCTCTACCGGTCGATGGCCGACCTCGACCTCGACCCGGCCCAGACGGTGATCGTGTCGGGCATCGGCTGCTCCAGCCGGTTGCCGCACTTCGCGAGCACCTACGGCATCCACACACTGCACGGCCGACCCCTGCCGGTTGCCATGGGCGTCAAGCTGGCCAACCCGGAGCTCACGGTCATCGCCGTGGGCGGCGACGGCGACGGCTTCGCGATTGGCCTGGGGCACTTCCCCCACGCCGCGCGCCGCAACGTGGATATCACCTACTTGGTGATGGACAACGAGATCTACGGCCTCACCAAGGGTCAGGCCTCGCCCACGTCGCTCTACGAGCAGAAGGCGCCATCCACGCCGTTCGGCAACCCCGAGGACCCGCT
>CAMCOB010000117.1 GCA_945876305.1 Bifidobacterium breve | reverse complement strand
CAGCCTTTGCAGCCTTCGCTTCGGCAGCCTTCTCGCGCTTCTCCCCCTCCTCGGGGGTGATCGCCACGGCAGCGTCGATTACAAGATCGACAGCGCGCTCCACACGCAGGTCCTGGCGCAGGCTCTCCCAGCCGCCAGCGGCACGCAGGGCCTTCAGCAGCTCATCAGGGTCACGGCCGGCGTCGGCGGCGTCGGTGCGCACGCGCGCCTCCACCTCGTCATCGGTCAACTGAATGTTCTCGGCATCGGCGATGGCCTCAACGACCATCTCCCGGCGAATCGAGAGCTCTGCATCTGCACGCAGCGAGTCGCGGGCCTCCTGCATCGTCTGGCCCTGCATGGCGAGGAACTGCTCCATATCCACGCCCTGCGGAAGCTGGTGCGACGTGTCATGAAGGATGGAGTCGATGCGACGATCCACCATGACCCCGGGCACATCAAACGTGGCGCCGGCAACCGCGGCGTCAATTGCGCGGCGGCGATAGCGCTCCACAACCATGCGCGTCGTAGCGGTCGCGAGGCGCTCCTCGATCTCCGTGGTCATCTCGGCTGCCGACGCGAAGCCAACTGATTCGGCCAGGGCGTCGTCGACCTCGGGGAGCACCTTCCCCTGCACCTTCTGCACCGTGACGATGTACTCGACGGTCTTGCCCTTGATCTCGTCCCGGGTGTCCTCATCGGGATACTCGACCGGGAAGGTCTTCGTCTCGCCGGCCGAGACACCCACGAGCGCCTCGGTGAATGCCGGCAGGATGCGCTCGCCACCCAGCTCGATGAGCTGACCGCGAGTGCTGGCACCCTCAATGGGCTCGCCGTCGGCGGTGGCCTCGTAATCGATCAGCGCAAAGTCGCCTGCGGCGGCGGCGCGATCGACGTCCTCCAAGCGCGCACCCTGCTCGCGCACACGGTCGATCTCGGCCTGAATGGCACCCTCGGGAATCTCGTCGGGCTCACGCACGACCTCGAGCCCCGTGTACTCACCGAGCACCGGGGTGGGTGGCACCTGCAGGGTGACGCTGAACTCCACGCCCTGCTCGGTGGACTCGCCGAGATCAACCTCGGGGTCGCCGATTGGGTCGATGGCCGCGCTGACGAGAGCCAGCCGGTACCAGTCGTTGAGCGCGCGGTCGAGCGTCTGGGCAAAGATGCCCTCGCGACCCACCCGCTGGATGACCACGTTGGTGGGCACCTTGCCCGGGCGGAAGCCCGGTAGGCGCATGCGCCCTGACACCTCGCGGACGGTGCGGTCGAACTCCTTGCGCACCTCATCCTCGGGGATCTTCACGTCGATACGGACGCGATCGTCCTCGAGCTTTGTGACTTCAGCGACTACAGGCATGGGGACTCGCCAACGGGATTCAGGGTGGTCAGATAAGTGCGGGTGAGAGGACTCGAACCTCCACGGGTTTCCCCACCAGGACCTAAACCTGGCGCGTCTACCAGTTCCGCCACACCCGCACGAGTCGAAACAGAGCAGACAGGGTGAACGATGGGACTCGAACCCACGACCGCCTGGACCACAACCAGGAGCTCTACCAACTGAGCTACGCCCACCGCGTTGGCCGGACCGAAGTCCGGCGCCGGGGGAGGATAGCGCACGCAACTCCCCCGGAATGGATGAATCGGCCCCACTCGCAATGCATCCCGAGCAGGGCCGATGTATCCGGATCAATCAGTCAATGCGCTCATACGCCGGAAGCGTGAGGAAGTCGACGAACTCCTCGCTGGCGGTGATCTCATCGAACAGCGCGGCGCCCTCGTCGTAGCGACCGGCCGAACCAAACTGTTCCTTCACCTTCCCGAGTTCCTCGCCGAGCACCTGATGGAACAGGTCCACGTCGATGTTGCGGCCATCTGCGAGCTTGCCCTTGGGCGAACGGATCCACTGCCACACCTGCGATCGCGAGATCTCAGCGGTGGCGGCGTCCTCCATCAGGTTGTTGATGGGCACGCAACCCATACCCGCGAGCCATGCACCCAGGTACTGGATTCCCACGTTGATGTTGGTGCGCAGGCCCTCCTCTGTGATGGGGCCATCAGGCTCGAACGTGAGGAGATCGGCGGCTGTGACGTGCACGTCGGGGCGCTGGCGATCCACCTGGTTGGGCTTGTCGCCCAGCACGGCGTCGAAGGCATCCATGGCAATGGAAACCAGGCCCGGGTGAGCCACCCAGGTGCCGTCGTGGCCGTCGCCGGCCTCGCGCTCCTTGTCTGCACGCACCTTGGCGAGCGCGGCCTCATTGGCCTCAGGGTCGTTCTTGATTGGAATCTGCGCCGCCATGCCGCCCATCGCGTGCGCGCCGCGGCTGTGGCAGGTCTTGATGGCCAGCAGCGAGTACGAGCGCAGGAAGTGCGTGGTCATGGTGACGAGGGCACGATCGGCAAGCACGAAGTCGGCATCGCGGCGGAACTTCTTGATGCACGAGAAGATGTAGTCCCAGCGGCCGCAGTTGAGGCCGGCTGAGTGGTTGCGCAACTCGTAGAGGATCTCCTCCATCTCGAATGCCGCCAAGATGGTCTCGATGAGCACGCAGCCCTTGATGGTGCCCTGGGGGATTCCCAGATCGTTCTGCGCCTTTACGAAGATGTCGTTCCAGAGGCGCGCCTCGAGGTGGCTTTCCATCTTGGGCAGGTAGAAGTACGGCCCGGTATTGCGGCTGAGCTGCTCCCGCACGTTGTGAAAGAAGAAGAGGCCGAAGTCGAAGATGCCGGCCGAGATGGGCTCGCCATCAACCAGCACGTGCTTCTCGTACAGGTGCCAGCCGCGCGGACGCACCAGCAGCGTGGCGATCTCATCCTTCAGTGCGTACGACTTGCCCTCGGGCGACTCGAACGAGATGGAGCGGTTGACCGCGTCGCGCAGGTTGATCTGGCCAAGGATGGTGTTGTGCCACGTGGGCGTGTTCGAGTCCTCGAAGTCGGACATGAACATCTTGGCGCCCGAGTTGAGGGCGTTGATGACCATCTTGCGGTCCACGGGGCCGGTGATCTCCACGCGACGGTCCTGCAGGTCGGCGGGGACCGGGGCCACCTGCCACGACGCGTCGTCGCGGATGTGCTTGGTCTCGGGAAGGAAGTCCGGGCGCTCGCCGGCCTCAAAGGCATCTTGGCGCACCACGCGGGCGGCCAGCAGTTCGGCGCGCCGGGCGCGGAACTCTCGGTGCAGGCCGGCGACGAACGCCACGGCCTCCGGGGTGAGGATCTCCGCCATCTCTGGCGAGACGACCTCCAGGATCTCGACGCCTTCCGGAAGCTGCTGATCGGACATTGGTCCTCCGTGACCGTGTTCTCGTGGATCGATGCGCCTGATGGCGCGAAGGCGGAACCCTACCCACACAGACGCACCGTGCGCCACGGTCAATCGAACTGGATGACCACCTTGAGGGCTTCGCCGGTACGCGCGAGGCGAAATGCTTCGTCGACATGGTCGAAGGGCACGTGGTGGGTGATGATTCCATCGCAGCGAACGCGTCCGCTGGCGAGGAGGTCGAGCGCATCGCGGATGTCGGCAGGCCCCGCTGAGTACGTCGATTGCAGCGTTACCTCGCGCCAGAACACCGCGCCCAGGTCGAGCGGCACCATCTCCCCCGGAGGTGTGGGCGCGAAGTACTGCACCACTCCTGCAGGGCCCGCCAGATACAGGGCGTCGTTCATGGCGCCGTGATGATGCGTGCACACGATCACCTGATGCGCCAACCCACCTCCAAGCGCCTCGCGCACCGCATCGGCGTCACACGCGGGCAGCACTGTGGCCCCGAGCGCAGCGGCAGCGGGGCGGCGGGCCTCGTTGGGCTCAATCACCACGACGGTGCGCGCGCCCAGCACCCGCGCCAGCTCGGCCTCCATCAGACCCATTGAGCCCGCGCCGACGATAACCACATCCAATCCCGGGCCGACCCCGGCCAATCGCTGACCGCGCAGGATGCAGGCGAGAGGCTCGATGAGCGTGCCCGTGGTGTCGCTCATGCCGTCGGGCAGCACATGCACATCGAGATTCACGTTCTCGGCTGGCACCCGGATGAACTCAGCCAGCCCGCCCGGATCAATGCGCGTGGCACGAAACTGCTCGCACAGGGTGTCGCGACCGCTGACGCACAACTC
>CAMCOB010000116.1 GCA_945876305.1 Bifidobacterium breve | reverse complement strand
ACCCCGATGTCGGAGGCGGCCCGCCCGAGAAATGCCTCGACCGTGCGCAGGTACTCGGGGACAGCCAGCAGGAATGAGTCATGCCCCCAGGGCGATTCGACCTCGCGGAAGGTCACCGGCACCCGCCAACTCTGCAGGTGACGGACGATCTCGCGTGAGTGCTCGGTGTCAAAGCGCCAGTCGGAATCAAACGACACCACCAGAAACCGCGTGCCCGACTTCTCGAGCATCGCGCCCACCGCAGCCGGGTCGGCAAACACGTCGAAGTAGTCCATGACCCGGGTCATGTACAGGTAGGTGTTGGCGTCAAACCGCTTGAGAAATGCCTCGCCCTGATGCTGCAGATACGACTCCACCTGGAAGTCGACGTCAAAGGCGAAACGGGGCTCCTCGCCATGCTGCAGGCGGCGCCCGAACTTCTCGCGCATCGAGGCCTCCGACAGGTACGTGATGTGCGCCATCATCCGCGCGATGGTGAGCCCGGTGTCGGGGGAGCGCCCGGTGCCGTAGTAGTCGCCGTTCTGGAAGTCGGGGTCGCGCATGATGGCTTCGCGGGCCACCGCGCTGAACGCGATGTTCTGGGCCGAGAGCCGTGACGACGCACACACCACCACGGCGGCGGAGATGTCATCGGGGTAATCGATGACCCACTGGAGCACCTGCATGCCACCCAGCGATCCGCCGATTGCACCCGCCAGATGCCCGATGCCGAAATGCGCCAACAGACCCCGGTGCACGCTCACCAGATCGCGAACGGTAAACAGCGGAAACCCGAGCCCATAGGCGCGCCCAGTCGCAGGATCCTCCGACCCAGGCCCCGTGGTGCCCTGGCAGCCCCCGAGCAGGTTTGAACAGATGACGAAGAACCGATCGGTGTCCACGGGCTTTCCCGGGCCGATCATGGTGTCCCACCAGCCCCGCCGTTCGGGGTCGCCGTGGTGGCCGGCGGCGTGCGCATCACCCGTGAGGGCATGGCACACATAGATCGCATTGCTTTTATCGGCGTTCAAGGTTCCGTACGTCTCGTACGCAACCTCCACCGGGCCGATCGTGGCACCCGACTCCAGCACCAGCGGGTCGTCCTGCGTAAACAGAACGACCCGCTGGGTCTCGGCCAGGCCAAGGCCCTCCGAGGATGTGCTGGTCGTCAGGTGGTCACTTCCATCAGGCGGTTGCCTTCGACAGCGCCTGGTCGAGATCCTTGATGAGGTCGGCGGAGTTCTCGATACCGACCGACAGACGGACCATGTCGGGCGTCACGCCAGCCGAGACCAGCTCCTCATCGTTCAGCTGCGAATGCGTGGTCGTGGCCGGGTGGATGACCAACGACTTTGCGTCGCCGATGTTGGCCAGGTGGCTGAACAGCTCGAGCGACGAGACGAATGCCTGCCCGGCCTCGCGGCCGCCCTTGATGCCGAAGGTGAGGATGGCGCCAAAGCCGCCGTCCAGGGTCTTCGTGGCCTGATCGTGAAACTTCGACGACGCAAGCCCCGGGTAGTTGACCCACTCCACCGACGGGTGCGCCTCAAGGTGCTTGGCAAGCACCATGGCATTGCTGCAGTGACGCTCCATGCGCAGGTGCAGCGTCTCCACGCCCTGCAGGATGAGGAATGCGTTAAACGGCGACAGCGCGGCGCCGATGTTGCGAAGCAGCACCGTGCGGGCCCGACCGATGTAGGCCGCCGGCCCGAGGGCGTCGCTCCACACCACGCCGTGGTAGCTCGGATCGGGCTTGGTGAGACCCGGGAAGCGGTCGCTGTTGGCCACCCAGTCAAAGTTGCCCGAATCGACCACGATGCCGCCGATCGAGGTGCCATGGCCACCGATAAACTTGGTGAGCGAGTGCACCACGATGTCGGCGCCGTGCTCAAACGGACGGCACAGGATGGGAGTGGCCACCGTGTTGTCCACGATGAGCGGCACACCCACAGCGTGCGCGGCGTCGGCCCAGGCACGAAGGTCAACCACGTTCAGCGACGGGTTGCCGAGCGACTCCACGAACACCGCGCGGGTGTTCTCGTCGGCCAGTTCGGCGATCGACTCGGGGTCGTTGCCCTTGGTGAAGCGCACTTCGATGCCGAACTGCGGCAACGTGTGAGCGAACAGGTTGTAGGTACCGCCGTACAGCTGCGGCTCGGCGATGATGTTGTCGCCGGCGCGGCACACGTTGAGTACCGAGTTGGTGACCGCAGCCTGACCGGATGCCAGAGCGCAGGCGGCGATGCCGCCCTCCAGCTGGGCGATGCGCTGCTCCAGCACATCCCAGGTGGGGTTCATGATTCGGGTGTAGATGTTGCCCGGCTCGGCAAGCGCGAACAGGTTCGCGGCGTGCTGGGCATCGTTGAAGACGAACGAGGTCGTCTGGTAGATCGGCACGGCCCGTGCATTGGTGGTCGGGTCGGGTGCCTGACCCCCGTGAAGGGCAATGGTGTCGCGGTGCTGCTCGCTCATGAAGTGGTCTCCCCGTGGGATGTCGCGGTTACTGCCGCTCTCCGACCCTCGGGGCCTGCGGCAATACTCATAATAACCTATATGGATTCGGGTATTTCAGTCCGCGTGTTTCACGGAACTACTGGCGTGGCGGGAACCACCCCTCAATGGCGATCACGTAGTTGAGCGTCAGTGACGGGGGCATAACGGACATGGGCCGGCCCTCACCCGCGATGCCCGAGAGCATCGGACTGACCCCTCCACCAGATCCGGCCGCTGCCATAGTGCTCCCGCTCGCCGACGCCGACCCGCCGAGGGCCACCTGGTGCTCGTGCGGCGGAAGATTGGCGGCCGTGAGGGTCACTTGCTCAGCGCCTTGCGTCTGAGCAATTGCCCGACTGCTGAGCCCGGGACCGGCCCCCTGCCCCAGGGGCATTCTCCCGCGAAGGTCCGGCAACGCGAACGCGCTCGGGTAGTTACTGCCCGTGAAGTAGGGCCCGATCAGTGAGTACAACGCCTGATTCTGTTGGAGCGGCACGATCGACCCGTCGCACGCCGCAAACAATTGCGGAGCCCATGAGAAGCTCATCAATTCGATTGATCCGAGATACCACCCAGCCGTGTCCATTTCAGGCAACCGCCTTGCGGTAGTACGCGCGGTTGATAATGGCCTCGAATATGGGCGTGTCGGTGGTGCGGATGACAGGCACCACGAACAGGTCGAACTGCTTACCGTTCACCGATACCGGATAGGTGCCCTGCGGAAGGTTCGTCCCCTTCGCGCCAGTCATCGTCACCCTGAACGCGTTGTGCCACAGCGACGACCCACTCTTCGCGCCCTCGGCCACGCCAAGCGGCTCGATGGTGCTGATGGTCAGCGTTACACGCTCGCCATCCTGGGTAGTCACCACCACCTTGGCGCCCTTGGTGTTCTCGAAGTGTCCGCGCTGATAGTGCCGGTGCGGTGCGCGAGCGGGGTGCGGCTTGGGGTGTGGCGAGCGCAACCATGGCGGCGTATCGGCGGGGCTCGCGGCGGGTGCAGCATTGGCCGACCCGGCGACGCCGAGCAGGCCCGCTCCGATGGTCGCTCCGGCAGCACCGGTGAGGAATGTACGACGCGACGTCGTCGCGCCCTGTCCATCGTCGTTCATGGGGGTCTCCTGAGGGTGGTCTGCGTTTTGGTGGTAGGCATCGTACTTTCTGCCCGATAGTCTTGCCCGATGGAGAGCGCACAGGAATGGGTCCGCGAGGCCATCGACTGGATCGTGCTGATCATCGAGTCGGCGGGCGCGCTCATCATCGCCGTCGGCGCGGTGCTGGCATTCATCATGGTCATCCGCGCCTTTCGGCACGCGCTGCGGCCCGACGCCTTTACGCTGGCACGACTCACGCTTGGCTCATACCTGGTGCTGGGGCTTGAGTTCCAGCTGGCGGCCGATGTGCTGAAAACGGCGGTGGCCCCCAGCTTCACCGAGATCGGCCAGCTGGCCGCGATCGCCGGCATCAGGACGGTGCTGAACTACTTCCTGGAGAAGGAGATCGCGAAGGAGAAGGCCGAGTTGGGCGACTCCATGCCGGGCCTGCCGACCATCCGTCACTAGACAGATGCTGCCCCGACAGGAGGTCATCGCCTTCGCCGCCTTCCCCGTGCTGGTGCTGATGGGTCTCGCCGTGGGCGTGGCACTCGCCGCGGTTGGC
>CAMCOB010000115.1 GCA_945876305.1 Bifidobacterium breve | reverse complement strand
GTGAGTATTGCCCCTGGTGTTGCCTTTTCGTGCGGGCCTGTGCACCTGGGTGCCAGAGGCGCCTACCCCGCCAACTTGCCCTTCACCAGTGCACTCACGGCCCCACCCTCGGCCTGACCCTGCGCCTTGGCCATGACGATCTTGATCACGCTGCCCATGTCCTTCATGGACGAGGCGCCGGACTCGGCGATGGCGGCGTCAACCAGGGCCTCCAGTTGCGCCTGGTCCATCTCGGCTGGCAAGTAGGTCGACAGGATCTCGAGCTCGGCCTCTTCTTTAGTGGCCAGGTCCTCACGCCCTGCGGCGCGGAACTGCTCGATGCTCTCTTTGTGCTGCTTGGCGATGGAGCGGATGACCTTGATCTCCTCCTGCTCGTCGAGATCCTCGCGCTTTTCGATGCGTGCGTTCTGCATCGCGGCGATGGCGCGGCGCACCACACCCAGGGTGTCCTTGTCGCCCGCCTTCATGGCGGTCTTCATGTCGTCGGTCAGACGCTCGAGAAGGCTCATTTGTGCGCCCTAGCCCGCGAGGCCGGCGAGGTACTGGCGGTACGCCGGCTCGTCCATGAGGGCGTCGAGTTCGGATGCGCTCGAGAGGCGCACCTTGATGAGCCATCCGGCGCCGTACGGGTCGTTGTTGACCAGTTCGGGGGTGTCGCCCACCGCGTCATTGACGGCAATGACCTCACCGCTCGCAGGGGCGATGATGTCGCTCACGGCCTTGACCGACTCAAGCTCGCCGTAGCTCTGCCCAGCGGTTACCGAATCGCCAACGGCCGGCGGGTCGTAGTAGACCACCTCGCCCAGGGCGTCCTGTGCAAACCACGTGACGCCGAACGTGGCCTCGTCGCCATCCACACGCACCCAGTCGTGCTCGGGGTGGTAGCGGAGGTCTCCGGGGTAGCTCTCGTCGCTCACGAGTGGTGTTCCTTCCTAGGTGATGTATCGACCATCGGCAGCGAGGTGACCTCGGCCGACTTCTCCTTGCCACGCACGTCAATGGAGAGATTGGCCCCCACGTGCGCATGATCGGGTGAAACGTACGCGAGTGCCGCACCCACACCGAGAGATGGTGAGAACGTGCCGCTGGTAACTGTGCCCACCTGCTGCCCATCTGCCATCACAGGGCATCCGCCGCGCGGAATGCCCTTCTCGGTGATGAGAATTGCCACCAGACGGTCGGGGGTGCCCTCTGCCGCCTCGCGCTGCATGCGCTCGGCGCCGGGGAACCCTCCGTGCTTCAGGTCGCAGGCCCACTTGAGGCCGGCGCTGATAGGGCTGCGATCATGCCCCAGCTCGTTGCCATACAGCGGGTAGCCCATCTCAAGGCGCAGGGTGTCGCGGGCGGCCAGGCCCGCGGGCACTGGTGCGTCGGGCACTGCCATGAGGGCGTCCCAGATCGCCGGGGCGGCTTCGGCTGGACACATGATCTCCAGACCCGGCTCGCCGGTGTAGCCGGTGCGCGCCACCAGGCACGGCACTCCGGCAACGGTGGCCTCGGTTGCCTCCATGTACGGAAGCGAAAACGGCTCGGGCGAGGCGATTGGCGTGAGTGCCTTCGCCCACGCGGGCCCCTGCAGGGCAAGCATGGCGACATCGGGCGAGCGGTTGACCACGGTCACGCCGTCGGGTGCGAGGCTGGTGACGCGCTCAACGCACGGGGCGATGTTGGAGGCGTTAACCACCAGCAGAAAGCGATCGAGCAGTGCGTACACCAGCAGGTCGTCGATTACCCCACCGTTATCGTCGGGCAGCAAGGTGTACTGGGCCTGCCCGGGGCCGATGCGGGTGATGTCGTTGGTGAGGATCGACTGCAGAAACTCGCGGGCACCGTGGCCCGTGACGTCGATTTGACCCATGTGCGACACGTCGAAGAGCCCGCAGGTAGACCGCACGGCCAGATGCTCCGCGCGCACCCCCTCGTACTCAACCGGCATCTCCCACCCGGCGAACGGCACAATCTTGGCTCCTGCCGCCACGTGGGCGTCAAAGAGCGAGGTTCTCTGTAGGTCGGTCACGCGGGGCAGCCTACCGGCCGCCTCGGTGCGTTCAGTCCTTCAGGAACGAGGGCACGTCAAGCACGTCGCCCGATACGTCGAACGAGGTGCGTTCCTCGCTGCGGCGTGGCGTCGGCGGTCGTGAGTCGCTGGCCGGGGAGCGGCCAAAGGCGGGACGGTCGCGCTCGGTGCGGGCCTTCTTGGTGGCTTCGCGGTGGCCGTCGTCAAAGCCTGTGGCAATGACCGTCACCCGCACGTTGTCGCCCAGGCTGTCATCAACCACGGTGCCGAAGATCACGTTGCAGTCGGGGTCGGCCGACTCGCGCACGATGCTCGCGGCCTCGTCGACCTCAAACAGACCCAGATTCGCGGTACCGGCAATGGAGAGAATGACGCCGGTGGCGCCCTTCATGCTGGTCTCAAGAAGGGGCGATGAGATGGCGGCGCGCGCGGCGTCTGCGGCGCGGGTCTCACCCGTGGCGATACCGATGCCCATCAGCGACGAACCGGCGCCCGCCATGATGGTGCGCACGTCGGCGAAGTCGAGGTTGATGAGGCCCGGCACGGTGATGAGGTCGGTAATGCCCTGCACGCCCTGGCGCAGGATGTCGTCGGCCATGTTGAAGGCGTCGACGATCGACGTGTTGCGATCAACCACTTCAAGCAGGCGATCGTTCGGGATGATGATGACCGAGTCCACCTGCGCGCGAAGGCCCTCGATGCCCTCGTCGGCGCGGCGGGATCGCTGCTTGCCCTCAAAGGCGAATGGGCGAGTGACAACGCCCACCGTGAGTGCGCCCTGCTCGCGTGCGATCTGCGCGATGACCGGGGCAGCACCGGTACCGGTACCGCCACCCTCGCCGGCGGTGACAAACACCATGTCGGCACCGCGGACGGCCTCTTTCAGTTCTTCCCGGCTCTCCTCAGCGGCCTCGCGGCCCACGCGGGGCTCTGCGCCGGCGCCGAGCCCACGGGTGATCGTGCCACCGATGTGGATCTTCACGTCGGCGTCGCAGCCGGTGAGTGCCTGTGCGTCGGTGTTGACGGCGATGAACTCCACGCCGCGCACACCCGCGTCGATCATGCGGTTGACGGCGTTGGATCCGCCGCCACCCACACCCACGACTTTGATGACTGCCAGGTAGTTGCTGCTCTCCACGTTGCCGGTCCTCCCCGGGCACGATCAAAAAACTTCGGGATGACGGAGGTCATCTCGTTGGGGCACGTTTCGCCTGCCGTGACCGTAGTCCTCCCTGAAAACGGGGTCAACCCGCACTTGAGGGATTCATACCGACATGGCATAAGCCTCAACTATGGGTTGAGGGTTGTCCCTGTTCCCCCTGTTGTGTCGACCATTCCCCCATTGGATGTTCCGTCAGTGCTGGTGGCATCTCCGCTCGTACTGTCGGTGGTCGAGGTACCGTCGGTGGCAGTACCGTCGGTTGTGCCGGGCACCGCCAGGCGCTGGATGGTGCTCCCCAACATCGGTCGCGATGGGTTCGACAGGTCGAGGTATGCCGCTCTGTCGAGGGCCTTGGGGTCGGCCTGCGACAACACAGCCACCAGTGCCTGTGCTTTCTCAGCCAACTTGGTGGCAGCACCCAGGCGGAGTTCGAGCCCATTGTTCAGCTTGGCCTCCAGCCCACCGCCAACCGCGTGCAGGTCGCGCAGACGGCCAGCGATGTCCGGTGGCAGCCAGCCGATAAATCGCAGGGCCGCACGCTGGCCATTGGCGGTGAGCACCCCGCTCTGCGGGTATGACGCCACCGTGATCACCGGCAGCCCGGCACGGTTGCCAGCCTTGCCCATCACCTGCCCCGACGGAGAGATGAGATAGCGGCGGCCCCCCTTCACTGACAGGATCGCGATGGGAGCACCCATGGTCACCCGCACGGCGATCGACCACGGCCAGTCACGCTCGATATCGGTGTCGAGCACCCCGGGAAATCTGGTGAGCGCAGTGCGCATATCGCCGGACGGCAGGCGCACCATCGACCCGGTGCCCGCCACCAGCTCGGCCGACTGCTGCACCTCGGCCCGGTAATCGCCGGTGTAGCCCTTCACAGTTACGTTGGAGATACCGAACACCGGACCGCTGATGGTCCACAGAATGAGCAGCACCGACGCCACGGTGACCACCGACACGTA
>CAMCOB010000114.1 GCA_945876305.1 Bifidobacterium breve | reverse complement strand
TCGGAGTGCGGGGTGACGTCAAACGCCTCGGTACGGCACACGCCCGACAGCGGGCACGCGGTGAGGTTGCGCACGCCGTTGCCACAGGCCTCACGCGTGGTCATGCCCACGGCGGCAAGACGACGCATGACGGTGGGCATGTCCTCAATGTGCACGTAATGCAGCTGCACGTCCTGACGGGTGGTGATGTGCAGGATGTGGTCGGAGTACTCCTCGGCCAGCTCGGCCATTACGTCGAGCTGAATGGGAGTGAGTCCGCCCCACGGCACCTTGATGCGCAGCATGCCCGGGGCATCCCAAAGCGTCTCGGGCCCCTTGGTGAGGTCGCCGGCCGGGAATGTGAGGGTGCGCTGCTCAATACCGTCGTGGCGCTGGCCGTTGTCGTAGCGCTGGCCGTACACGCCACGGCGCAGCCGGGTCTCGGCGAATACCCGCTCGTCAACGCGGCCATCCTGCCGGAGCTCGAGCTGAGTCTCGAAGATGTCGATCTCTTCCGCGAGGTCGGGTGGCATCTGTGCCTCCAGGCGGTCTCTCCAGCCAGTCGTGCTCACCGTCGGTGCTCCTCGGGTCATCAGGGTTCGTCGTGGCCCACGCCCGGGTCTCCCCGGAGGTGGGAGGGGCAAACTAGACAATCCCTACTAGGAAAGCAAGGATTGTGGAACTGGGCATGAAAAAGGGGGCCCGTGGCCCCCTGGTTCCCATCTACGGCTGGATGTGCCGCTCTACCTCACGGATGCCACGGCGCGCGATGGATTGCCGACCACAGGGGCCCAGGTGACCTTGCGCACGCCGAAGTGGTACAGCGACTTGAAGCCGAGCGCAATGATGGTGCCCAAGTTCATGTCGATGTGCCGACCATCGCGGAACGGGCCGGTGTCACGCTTCTGCGCCACCACGCAGCGCCCGCTGATGCAGATCTTGATGTACTTGCCGCAGCCCACGAGGTCCGACCCCACGGTGAGGTCGGCCTTCTTCGTCTGCGGGAATCCCGGGCAGGCGTTGCCCTCGGCCCACGCGTCGTACGCGGTGGCGATGGTGGGGGCCAGTGATCGCGACAGCACCACGTTGGTCTTCGGCGCTGCCGCGGCGGCCGCAGGTGAAGGCACGGCGGTCGCGGGATCTGGAGCTGCGGACGCGGTGCTCTGCGTCCCCGGCACACTGGTCGGCATTGACGCACCCAACGCACCCGCGGCGAATATGCCGAGGGCGAGAGTGGGGACGGCGATGGCGATGGCGATGCGCTGCGGCAGGGGAACTCCCAGTCGCGATTTCGGTCTGCTGGTCACACATCCGCCGGGGCGGGGCGACCGAAGTGCGGGAAGGTGCAGTGCTTCAAAGCACGGCGTCCACACGCGGACCCTTCTGTAATTCGGACCGTGAACCTACCGTCATGGCGAGGTCGTGCCAATGGCGAAAGGCGTGTGTCGCGCGTCGTTTGCCGCTCTGAGCGGGCACTCCGGTGCAGATTCCCATTCCAATGGGAAGGAACGGGGTTTCACATCACGAAACCCCATTGTTTATGCGGTGATTGCCCCGGCTGTCGGGAGCGTTCGTCGTGTGAATAGGCCCGAAATCCCAGGTTTCGTCGGTCCGTGCCCAGAACGACGAAAGCCACCGCAACGGGTGGCTTTCGGGAGTGGGCCGTGTAGGAGTCGAACCTACGACCTTGGGATTAAGAGTCCCCTGCTCTACCAGCTGAGCTAACGGCCCGGGGGCACGTTAGTGCAACCGGTGTGAAACGGCAAAACAGTGTGGGCTAGCCGGTGCTGGCCTTTGCGGCGGCCTTCGCCATGTCCTTCAGGTGCGTACGTACATCTGGCGCAAGTGAGTCGTCGGGCGCAAGCTGCACGAAGCGCTGGTAGGCGAGAATCGCCTGGTTCGTCTGGCCGGCCTGCTCGGCAACCTGGCCCCACAGGAGGAACGCCTGGGCATCGTTGGGATTGCGGGCGGTGTACTTGGCCAATGCGCTGAGCGCCGCTGCACCATTGTTCTGGGCGATGGCGATCGTTGCGAGCGACTGAATGGCTGTGAGGTCGTTGGGCGACAAACCCACGGCTGCCTCTGCAGCGGCGACTGCCTTCGGGTCCGTGGCGTTGAGAGAAGCCAACGCGCTGGCGAGCTGCCCCTGAGCAGATGCAAGATCGGCACGCGCAGCCGCAAGGTCCTTACGGGCCTGTCCGCTGCCGGGCGAAGCCTTCTGCGCCTTGACGGCCGCAGCCTGCTTGGCGGTGGCTGTCGATACAGCCGTATTCGCATCGTCAATGGCCAGCTGCGCGGGGTCGTTGGCACCGCAGCCGCCGCTCACGGCGAGGCCACCAGCCACCAAGCCGAAGCCAAGAAAAGCCACCATGGCCAAGATGGCCACGGCCTTTACGAGGATCTTGTTCTTTGTCCCGTCGAAGAGCATCGCGGCAGCCTAGTCCAGACCGATCTCGTGTCGCGCCTGCCGGGCATCAGCGATGATTCCTTCGGCGTCCACCTTGGCTGCGTGGTTGCCCTCAATCAGCACCTCGCCGTTCACCATCACCCATTCCACCCGTGATCCCGGGTCGAGTACTGCGGCCGCTGTGTCGTACCCGGCGGCCTCGGCATCGCGTGGCCGGATGGCCACCAGGTCGGCCAGCATGCCGGACGCGATCGCCCCGACCTCGTTCTCGATGCCGAGCACCTTCGCCGAACCCATGGTGGCCATGGCGAGGAGATCGGCTGCGGAACGGGGCTCCCCGCGCCGGGATGCAGCCTCGCCGGCGGCACGGGCCTCGGCACGCAGGTCATAGGCGCCGGCACTTGCTGGGCTGTCGGTGCCGAGACCCACCCGCACCCCAACCTCTTCGAGCATGGCAATGGGTGCATCGCCGCAGTGCAGCCGCGCATTGCTCTGTGGGCAGTGCGCAACGCGCACGTCGTGCGCAGCGAGTGTCATGGCATCCATCTCATTCACCTGCACCGCATGGGCGGCGATGAGGCCGGGGCGCAGCACCTCATGCGCTGCCAGGCGGGCCACTGGTCCACGGGCACGGCTGGGCCACTGGCCGGGTTCACGACCCATGGCCTTGAAGAGGGCACCCAGTTGCCCGTCACCCTCGTCGAGCAGTCGCACTTCCTCTGGCGACTCAGCGATGTGGGTGGCAAAGGGCAGGTCACCGAGATCGGGATGCTCCAGAAGGGCGGTCCACAGATCGGGCCCCACGGTGTAGGGCGCGTGGGGCGAGACGCCGATGCGCACGCCCGGGCCCACTTCATCGCGCAGCAGCCCGATGGCCTCGGCGTGCTGTATCGCACGGTCCAGGGCATCACGCCCACGCTCGCGCCCGAAGATCTCAAGGTGCACCGTGCCGCGCATCCCCGCCTCGGAGATGGCGGGCGAGGCCGCGCCCGATGGGCCCGAGTCGGCGACGGTCGTCGTGCCGCACACGAGCGCCATCAATGCTCCCCAGCGCGCGGCTCGCTCGCGGTGGTGCATATCCAGTTCCTGGCTGCGCGCTGCGAAGCCACCGAGCCAGGCCGGGAATGGCGCCGGCTTTGAGACACCGGCCGTGAGCGCCCATTCAAGATGGCAGTGCGAATCGATGAGCCCCGGGATGAGGATGACCTCGCCGAGGTCGATCTCAAGCGCACCGCCGGGTGGCTCGACGGCGCGCACCGGGCCCACGGCCTCAATGACGCCGTCGCGAATGAGCACCGCCCCCTTGGCCAGGGGCGGTGATGCAACTGGGACGATCCAATCCGCCCTGATGAGGACGGTGGACGACCCGCTAGGAGGTGGGGGTCGTCTCGTCGGTCTTCTGCGTCTGCGGCTGGGGAAGCGTGGGATCGGTCGCCTGCGCGGCGGTTACCTGATCCTGCGGCTCCTCAGTCTTCTCGCCGGAGACGCCCTTCTTGAATTCGCGCATCCCTGATCCCAGGCTCCGACCCATCTCCGGCAGGCGCTTTGCCCCGAAGATGAGGAGGACGATCACAAGGAGGATGACGAGTTCGAGCGGGCCGATTCCGAAGGGCATGGAAACCTCGTGTTCAGTGTTCCCCGGTGGGGGAACCTCGCCGCGACGTTAGCATGGGCACGACGGGCAACCACTGAACGGGGGGCTGAGGCATACGCGTTGAGCCGATGGCAGTCGGATGGGGTGGATTGGTGGGGATGCTGGCCCTTGCGGCCTCATCCGGCGCCGACCTGCGGCTGCGCATCGTCGTCATCCTCGCGGGCTTCCTGCTGGCCGGATTTCTCGCCGGCGTGCG
>CAMCOB010000113.1 GCA_945876305.1 Bifidobacterium breve | reverse complement strand
ATGAGCAGCCGTTCGGCCAGAGACGCGCAGCGAAGTCGCGCCATGCGGCTGTTCAGGGCCACACCGCGTGCAAGGGCGTCAGCCACCAGCATGCGTACCGAGTTATGCGAATGGTGGATGTCGGCATCGGTGAGCAGCAGCCACTCCGGGGCCGTCGTCTCGCGATGCACGCGAATACCCTGATCCATGCCCCACACCTTGCCCACCCAGCTATCGGGCAGCGGCGCGCCGTCGATCACCTCGATGCCATGCCGCGCCACCCTCGCCATCTCGCGCGCTACATCGGCGGTGGCATCAGTTGACCGCTCGCTCACCACCACCACCGACATCTCGCCGGGGTAGTCCTGCTGGTCGAGCGCGCCCAGCGTGGGGCCGATCAAATCTGCCTCGTTGCGCGCGGGTACCACCACGCCAACCGACGGCCACAGATCCGGGTCGGGCACCGGGGGGTCGTCCGCGTCAACTGGTCGCAGGTCCCACGGGCGCGCGGGGTGCAGCAGCACCCCCGCCCAGCAGGCAAGGGCGAGGATCCCGATGACGACGAACCAGATCAGTGCCTGAAGTGCCTGCGCCCGGTCGTGACCATCGCGGCTCCAAGGGCGTCCACGGCCGCGATGACTTCTTCGTCACGCATCGACCCACCGGGGTGGGCGATGGCGGTGGCACCACCGGCGATGGCCATCTCGGGTGCATCGGGGAAGGGGAAGAACGCGTCGCTGGCCATGGCGCTGCCCGCAATAGGCAGGCCGTTCTCAGCGGCCTTCGATGTGGCGATGCGCACGCTGTCGACCCGACTCATCTGACCAGCGCCGATACCCACTGTGGCGCCGTCCTTGGCAAACACAATGGCGTTGCTCTTTACGTGCTTCGACACCTTCCACGCGAATACCAAGTCAACCCACTCCTGGTCGGTGGGCTCGCGCTGGGTAACGCACTGCATGGTGTCGCGACCCTCGTGCCCCTCATCCGGGTCCTGTACCAACATGCCACCCATCACGCGCCGGTACACGGGCTCAGCCGGGTTGCCGGGGCGTACGCGCTCCCCCGTCTCAAGCAGGCGCACGTTGGGCTTGCGGGTAAGCACCTCGAGGGCGTCCTCGTCGTATGCCGGCGCCCACAGCACCTCAACGAACATCTCAGCCAGGTGCTCAGCCAGCGCCAGGTCCACCGTGCGGTTTACCGCGTACACACCGCCAAAGGCCGACACCGGGTCACACGCCTTGGCGCGCAGGTAGGCGCTTGCCAGGTCGTCGCCCAGCGACACCCCGCATGGGTTGTTGTGCTTCACGATCACCACAGCTGGATCATCGAACTCGGCCACCAGCCCGCGGCCGGCGTCGACGTCGAGCAGGTTGTTGTACGAGAGCGGCTTGCCGTGCAGCACCTTCACGCCGCCCAGCAGGTGCTGGGGCGTGCCGATCTGGCGGTAGTAGGCCCCCCGCTGATGCGGGTTCTCGCCGTAACTGCACTCCAGTTCCTTCTTGAAGCCGATGGTGAAGCGGTCGGGGAAGCTTTCGTCGGGGTTTCCCTCCGCTGCCATCCACGCCGCAATGGCGGTGTCGTAGGCGGCGGTCTTACGGAATGCTGCGGCAGCCAGCGCACGGCGGGTGTCTTCGCCCACCCAGTTGCCGGTCGCCACCTCTGCGAGCACCGCGTCGTACTGGGAGGGGTCGGTAACGATGGCCACGCGGTCGTGGTTCTTGGCCGATGCCCGCACCATGGCCGGGCCACCGATGTCGATCTCCTCCACCACGTCGGCGCGCGTGAAGTCGGGCTTCGCCGCGGCTTCCTCAAATGGGTACAGGTTGGCCACCACCATGTCGATGGCCTCAATGCCGTTGGCAGCCATGTCGGCGGCGTCGCCATCATGGTTGACACGGGCGAGGATGCCGCCATGCACCTTGGGGTGCAGCGTCTTTACGCGGCCGCCCATTATCTCGGGGTGCCCCGTGACCTCGCTCACATCCATCACGGTGAGCCCGGCATCGCGCAGGGCCTTGGCCGTGCCGCCCGTCGAGATGAGTTGCACGCCCGCCTCCGACAGGCCTCGTGCCAGATCAACCAGACCGGTCTTGTCGGATACCGACAGCAGGGCGCGTCGTGCGGCCACCTCAGGAACCCCTCTCGTCGCTTACGATCATGTGACGGGGATCGGTGGGATCACGCCGGACACGCCCCTCGGAGTACAGAACGACCGCACGCGTCAGCACGCGGTGCTCCGCGTCGTGCACGCGGGCGCTCAGGGTGTCCACCGTATCGTCGGCCCGTACCGGCACCGGCTCCTGCAGCACTGGGGGGCCGCTATCCACGGCCTCCTCGGCGATGTGCACGGTCACGCCAGTCAGGCGCACGCCCCACTCAAGCGCCTGCTCAATGGCGCGGAGCCCGGGGAACGACGGCAGCAGCGACGGGTGCAGGTTGATCACCATGTCCGGGAATCGGTTGAGGAACACCCCGGTGACGATGCTCATCCAGCCCGCCATCACGATGAGGTCGGGCTCCATGCGGCTGATCACGCCGTTCAGCCGCGCGTCGCGGTCCTCGCGCCGTGAGGGGTCGTCGAGGGTCACCACCACCGTTGGGATGCCGGCCTCCACGGCCCGCTGCATCGCCCGGGCGCCGTCCTTGGAGCACACCACCAAGGCAATCTCAGCATCCACCTTGGGGTTGCGATGCACGTTGTCGATGAGCGCCTGCAGGTTGCTGCCGTTGCCCGACACCATCACGACGACGCGCATCATCAGACCTCCCAGGCGAGTCCGGGTGGACCGGGCTCCACGCGACCCACCACGTGGGCGCCGGCGATCATGCCCACGGCACGATCGGCTGCGGCCTGGGGCATCATCAGGCACATCCCAAGGCCCATGTTGAAGGTGCTCCACGCCGAGTCGTCGTCCACCGCGCCGCCAGCCAGAAGGGCCGCGATTGCAGGAGCCTGAGGCCATGAACCCTTGCGCAACACCGGGCGCAGGCCGTCGGGAAACACACGGGGCAGGTTCTCGGGCAGCCCACCACCGGTGATGTGCGCAGCCGCGTGCAGCTCCACGCCACTCGACTGCAGGGCATGGATGTCGGCGGGGTAGAGGCGGGTGGGTGCGAGCAGCAGGTCGGCATCGGGGGCCACGGCACCGTCGTCTACGAGCTTCCGCACCAGCGAGTAGCCATTGCTGTGCACGCCGCTGCTCTCAATGCCCACGATCACGTCGCCAGCCTGTACCCGGTCGGGTCCAAGCATCTCGCTGCGCTCAACGGCACCCACGGCGAAGCCGGCCATGTCGAAGTGGCCATCTGCATAGAGGCCCGGCATCTCGGCGGTCTCGCCACCAAGCAGGATGCAGCCGCTGGCGTTGCAGGCCTCGCGTATCGACTTGACGATCACTGTCGCCTCGTCGGGGTCGAGCTTGCCTACGGCCAGGTAGTCGAGGAAGAACAGCGGCTTCGCGCCGGTGCATACCAAGTCGTTGACGCTCATCGCCACAAGGTCCTGCCCCAGACCCTCAATGCGGCCAAGCTGGCGGGCCAACAGCACCTTGGTGCCCACACCATCGGTGCAGGCCACCAGCACGCCGTCACGCATGGACGGCATGGGCAGCGTGCCCGCGAAGCCGGTCGTGCCGCCATGCACGAGGTCGCGGATGCCCTCGGTCATCGCGCGCGCGGCATCCAGGTTGACGCCCGCGTCTTCGTAGGAGATTCCCCGGTCAGTCACGAGCCGGAGGCTACCGGCTGGGTGCGGCGGCAAGGGCGTCAATGCGGGCCACGAGCATTCGCGCGCTTCGAACGACCTCTTGGCACTGCTGGCCGGACCACCGAGCAGCGCCGTCATAGTCGGCTCGCAGTCGTTCCTCCTGGAGCCAGAGGCCCAAGTCGGCGATGCTCCGCCACGTGTCCACCGAGGCATGCGGCGCCTCCTTGGCCGTGAGGTACTGCTCCCACACCTGACGGTGGAATCGTGTCTCGGCTGAGGCGAGGCCGTGGTCGCGGAGTGCCTGGCGCGCCGTATGGAAGGCCGCGTAGTACGCCCGGTTGATTACGGTGCGCCGCATCAACTGGCCGGGCCACCCCTGACGCCTCGCCGCGAACCTGAGGAACCCGCGCCACCGGAACCCGTGCGACGCAGTGGTGGGGGCTACCGGGACCCCTCGGAAACGATGCAGACGTCGTCACCGATCTCCGCCAGCAGGTCGTCCCATCGGGCCCGCTGAAATGCGCGCATGGTCGGCATTACCTCGGCGTGGGTCAGGCCGGGAATCGCGACATGCAGGATGATCTGCTCATTGTCGGGGGCACCATTCATGAGGATGGTGTCGGT
>CAMCOB010000112.1 GCA_945876305.1 Bifidobacterium breve | reverse complement strand
GCACTGATCGCGGCCCGATCCAGAAGGGATACGGAGCCGCGGTGACGTCGCCCGGAACCTCGGTCGCGCGGCCCTCGAAATGGACCGCTCTTTCGCCGATTTGGGACCATACCCAACCCCGGCACTTTGTGTCGGATGAACCGAAGTGGCCGGGGACGAAAACCACCCCGCTGCGGAGACCACCATTACCGGCGGTCAGCCCCCGTAGGTGATGCCCTGCCCCGCCCGGAGGTCGGCGATGCCCTGCGCGCATACCCCGTATTCGAGCCACGGGCATCCCTCGCACAGGGTTGCGAGATCGTCTGGGGCCACCCTGTCGCGCACTCGCTGCTGCAGGTCGGCCCAGGGCATGACATCCCCGGACTCCACGCCGAGCACCTCGGCTACGCGCACATCCTGCTGCACCACGCCCATGCCGTACCGCAGACACCCACCGGGGCCAAGCGACGGGCACGACCTGCACACGGTGTCGGACCCAATGCGCACGCATACCTGCGTGGCGGGCTCATCGCGCAGCGTGCTGACCACCTGCGAAAGCGCAGCGACGAAGCCATCGGAGTAGCCCATTCCCCTGAATCCGTGAACGCACAGCGCGTGATGGGCAGAGATATCCACGGGGCGCCGGGTAAGTGGTCGGTCGCCCGGAGGGGTCATCGTGCTGGCACGGATGCGGCCACGCTGCACTCCGTCAGAGCGCAGGAGGTGAGCGGCGTCATTGGTCGCCGGCGGGAGCACCGGCCTCGGTGAGCGCCGATGCCACGGCCTCGGTGAGGAACTGCACGCGGGCCCAGAGCAGCGCGGCCTCACGGGCACGCGCGCCCTCGGGCGTGCGCTCCCACAAAGTGGCGGCCTCCTCGGAACCAGACAGCCCCTCGGGTGTGGTGCGCGCGATGGCGGCGTCGATGAGTTCACGATTACGAAGCAGGTGCTCCGACTGCCACTCGGTCACACGACGGGTAAAGGCCGGCCCCTCGTCGCCACCCGGACGGCACATGGATCCGATTCCCTCGGAGAACAGGCGGCCCAGCGAACGCAGCTCCACCTCGCGACGCTCGTCAGCGGGGTCGCCGGCGCGGCCGCGCTGCTCGCCCCGGGCCTCCTCATCCAGACGCAGGGCCTCGAGGCGCTCATCACCGGCAACGAGGAATTCGGTCATACGACCTGCGAGACCAGCGGGGGCTCCGGGCCATTTCGCCTCGATTGCGGCGGCCAGGTGAGACAACCACGCGCGGGCGCTTGCGGTGCGGGCGCGGTCCAGGCGCTCGCCGGGGCTCGGCAACTGCCCGCCCTCGGCGGCCATAAACTCCTGAATCAGCCCGCGCGAACCCTCCATGCGCATGCGCTCATCGAGGGCTGGGCGGTTCTCGAGCATCCAGGCGACAAGCACCTGAGCCAGATCACTTTTACTGTTATCGGTCGTACCGGACACGCAGCCACGCTACCATCGCGCTCAGCACGCCGGAACCGACATCGGCGAGAAGGAGAAACCGTGGCTGAAGACCCTTTTTACAATAGCGACACCGATTCCTACCGCGTTATCCATAGCGGGCACCCGAGCGCCTCCGCCGTGACCAACACGGAGGGCATCACGGTGTTCTTCGATCCCGAGACGCACGAGGTACTCGGGTTCACCATCGCTGAGTTCTCGAAGTACTACGAGGACCACGTCACAGAAGATGGCGAGTTCGAGGTGGTTCTCCCTGCGCGTGTGCCGGCGAACCTCGAAGAGGAGATGGACTTCGACGAGGAGACCATCAAGAGCAACGTGAGAATCGCGGAGATCTACTAGGTCTCTGCTTCAGGTTCGTAGGGTCGCGTGAAGCTCTGGACGTCGGATCGCTTGCCCCTCAGCGGGGAGCATCCGATGCCGGGGTGTGGCCCCGTTCGCGGCAGACACCAGTTGATCGGTGATGGGCGTGCAGTTCCCGTTCGAATGGTCTTAGGTCACCCACGCCCCCACAGATGTCCGCCGCCCCCCTGTAACTACGGAGCCAACTGGTCGGCGACGGCCGTGATGACCTCGGGGCCCGGCCAGCGGATGACCAACTCCGCATAGCGGTCGTACTGGGTCGGGGTGCTGCCCACCAGCGCCACGCGGCCGCTGTGCTTCAGCGGCACCGACGGCAACATGGCCATGGGGTCGGTACGCAACTGGGTATCAAGGACGACGAACAGGTCGCACCAGGCGGCCAGATCCCACGCCTTGATGATTGCGCTCTCCACCAAGGGCTCCCCCCACACGGTGCCGGTGGGGCGCAGGGGGTATCCGCACTCGTCCCGGGTGCAGCGGGGTACACCATCGTCAGCCGCCCCTGCCAGCGTGACCACCTCCGACAGCGCATACACATCACGGCACCGATCGCAGCGGCCTGACATCACGTTTGCATGCACCTCAACAACCTCGGGGCTCCCCGCCTTGCGATGCAGGTCGTCCACGGCCTGGGTGATGAGCCCCTTGATCACTCCCGCCGTCTGCAGACGGGCGATTGCCCCGTGTTCGGCACGGGGTACGCGCGCGGCCGACTCAACGGCCAGCGGCAGCCACTGCTTCCAGAACCGGGCGGGTTCAGCCGTCAACACCTCAAGGCTCACAACATCACTCCACGACGACCCGGCGGCCTTTGCCTCGGTCTCCTCGGTCGCACCCAGGCGCACGCCGGTAAGCACGACACAGCGCTCGGCCTCACCCATCAGTTCCGTGAGCCGGGCGACATCCTTCTGCAGCAGCTCGTCCATCTGCGGATCCTAGGGGGCCACAATCTCCACGCGCTGGAGACCGCGCAGCGCACGGATGCCCACCAGCCCCACCCAGAGCGCGGCCAGCGCTGCGGCCATCGACAGAATTGCCAGTGCCCACGTGAGGCCGATCATGTCGGCGATAACGCCCACGATGATGAGCGGCACGGAAAAGCCGCCCAGGTAGCAGGCCACGTAATACGCCGACAGCAGCTTGCCGCGGTCCTCGGGCGGGGCGATCTCCGTGCACAGATCGATTCCACCCTTGAACACCAGGCCGCATGCGGCCCCGGTGACGGCGACGCTGGCCAGCAGTAGGGCCGTGGACTCAAGCGGGGCGGCCACCACCACGCCTACAAACGCCACACACGCAACGGCAAGCCCCAGCAGAATCGCCCGGCGCGC
Organism: Bifidobacterium breve; assembly: GCA_945876305.1. GTDB lineage: Bacteria > Actinomycetota > Thermoleophilia > Miltoncostaeales > Miltoncostaeaceae > SYFI01. The sequence goes on along the minus strand of CAMCOB010000112.1, from coordinate 1,396 downwards.
AGGCATATTAGGCACCAGCGACTGGCTGAGCGCCCCGGTGACCAGCACCAAGAACCCCGCCGCACCAACCAGCGCGTAGTTCTGCACGTGCAGCACCCGCACCATAAACACCGGCACCAGCGACAGCGACACGCCGTCAAACAGGCTGAAGATCATCCCCGATGGCACAAGCACCCGCCAGAACACCGACCGCTCGGCGGCAGGCACCTCGATTCGCAGGCGAATAGGGCGCCGGTTTCGCTGCAGCACCGTCTCGGGCAGCCACAATACGATGCACGCTGCGATGGCCAGAAGCACCAGGTGCATGGCGAATGGCAGTTGGAATGGGTCGGGTGCGTACTGGATGAGCACCCCGCAGATGCCCGGCCCGAGGCCCAGACCGAGTCGCACCGAGATCGATGCAAGCGCTGATGAGAACCGGCGCTTGTCGGGCGGGCTGGCATCCACGAGAAATGCCGTGCAGGTGCCGAAGAACGCGCCGGTGGCGGCACCCTGCATGGCGCGGGCCAAGAGCAGCCCCACAAGGCCGGGCTCCGACAGGATGATGATCTGCGCGACGGCCAGCACCGAGATGGCGGCCAGCAGCACTGGTTTGCGACCCACTTGGTCGGAGAACTGCCCGAGCGTGAGCATGCTCGGCACCAGCGTGAGCACGTACATGCCCAGAAACAGGGTGACGACGGTGTCGTTGAACCCCAGCGCGTCCTGGTACAGCGGGATGAGCGGAGTGATGAGGCTCGTTCCCACCGCGAAGAAGAGCAACACGGTCCATGTACGCCATACGCGACTCATGTGGGAAACCTACGAGGCCACGAGGATTGCGGCCTGCCAGCGTCCGGTGGCATCTCGCGCGGTCACGCGCATACCGCGCGCCGTCCACTGTTCGGCCACGTCATCCATGTCCGCCGCGTTGAGCCCCGACAGCAGCAGTGCGGGCGGCGCGGGGTCGCCGGGCACCGCGAGCAGGGCGTCCTGCGCCTGCCGCGGGGCGTTCGCCAGCACCACCCTGCCGGTGATGTCCAGCCGGTCGAGATGATCGAGCGCGGCGCGGCGGCACACGATCGCGTCGCTGAGGCCACTCGCCACCACCGACTCCAGCGTGTGGGTCACCGATCGCGGGTCGAGGTCAACCGCCAGCACCGGTCCGCGGCCTAAACGCGCCCAGGCCAGCGCCAGCGTGCCACTGCCGCAGCCGGCATCCAGCAGAGGGCCATCCGGCAGCAGCCGCATCAGCTCAAGGCACATACCCGTGGTGGGGTGCTCGGCAAGGCCAAAGCCCTCCCCCGCAACCAGCACGATCTCGGGGAGCCCGGGCGGTGCGGCCGCATGCCCGGCCGAGCGCCGGTACACGCCCCCGCCCACCGCGGCCGGAAATGGCAGCGGTGGTGACGCACCC
>CAMCOB010000111.1 GCA_945876305.1 Bifidobacterium breve | reverse complement strand
CCCGGACCGTCGGCGTTCTCGCACCACTGATCATCCGCTCCCGTGTGATGGCGTGGGAAGGACCCCGGCCACCGGTGGCGTACCCCATATCCGACGGGGTCCACCGGGGGCCCCTCCGTACGTGGGGATGGGGCGCTGCTCAAGCGATTTCTGATCATCGGGCTGTTCGTCGGGATCGCCTTCGCGTACATCGGCCCGGTGCGGGACTACCTCGGGCAGAAGGAACAGCTTCGCCTCGAGCAGGTCGCCCTGATCAAGGCCCGTGCCACTCGCGACGCGATCTCCGCGAAGATCCGTGCGCTCAAGGAGCCGCAGGTACTCGAGTCGCGCGCCCGCGAGCTGGGCATGGTGCGCCCGGGCGAGACGCCCTACGCGGTACGGGGCATCAAGCACCCCGCAGTTCCGCCGAGGCCCGCCGATGATGGAACAACCGGTGTCTGGGGATTCATCAGCGGGATCGTCGGCTGACGCCGACGCCGTTCGTCGTCTGATCGGCCGTGATCCGCACGCAGGTTTCCGTGTGGCAGTGCGCTGTCCATTTGGTGGTCCCGCCGTTATTCAGAATGCCCCCATTGATGCCGATGGGCATCCATTTCCCACGCGCGACTGGCTTGCCTGCCGTGCACTCGTCACAGCGGTGAGCCGTTTGGAGGCGGATGGGGGTGTCCGGATGCTGGAATCCGACCTCGAGATGACCGATGCCCTCGCCAACGCCCATGCCCAGCACGCCGCCGTCCACGGTGGCCACCGCGTAGCCGGGTCGGGCAACCCCGTACACGTCAAGTGTCTGCATGCACATCTGGCCTTCGCGCTGGCCGAAGGCGGGACACCCGTGGGCGAGTGGATCATGCAGCGAAGCGGCGCCACGTGGCCCACCGCGTGCTGTGCGGAGCCGGTGTCGTGAGGGGCGTGCAGCCCGAGGTCATGACCGCGCTCCTCGACTGGGATGCCGGAGAGCGCCAGATGGCCGAGCCGTCGCCAACACGTGATGCCCGGCTTCGGGTGGTGAGCGCGGTCGAGGACCAACTGCGCCGCCGCGTGGGTACCCGGTACACGCTGGCCGATCTGACCGCGGCGTACGAAGGCTCCTCGCGGTGGTTCCTCGAGCTTGCTGCTGCCACGGTGCCGGGGACGCCCGATGCGTGGGACCCATCGGTGGCCCTCGACGCAGCATTCGCCCGCTGGGCCCGCAACGCCAGTGATTCGGTGGCGCGATGAGCACGGAATCGCCTCAGCCCAACACGGCCCGCGCCCGCGGTGATCGCCCGGCCGGAAAGGGCGAGCGGCCGGTCGTGCGTCGATGGATCGCCATCGTCATCGCCGCCGCCACACTGGGTGCCGGTGGCGTGCTCGGGTACCTCGCTGCCGGTGGTCCCGATGCGCCGACACAACTTGAGGTGATCACTAATCTCCCCGCGGTCACAGTCACAGTGCCAGCATCCGGGAGGACCCCATAAGTATTTCCAGGCAGCGTATTGCGGCCCGTGTGTTCGTCATTGCAGCGATCGTCGAGGCCTGTACCTGGGCTGCCCTTCTCATTGGGATGTACGTCAAGTACGTCCCCGAGACCACGACGGTGCTGGTGTCGATATTCGGGGCGCTGCACGGCGCCGCCTTCATCGCCTATCTGGGCGCCGCCCTATTTGCGGCGTTGCGCCTTCGCTGGTCGTGGTCTGTCACGGTCTGGGCGCTGCTGGCGAGTATTCCGCCGTTCACCACGCTTGTCTTCGAGGTCGTCGCCCGGCGACGTGGGCTGCTGGGCGATACCGAGGGGACGCCTGACGGGGCATGAGCCGGGGCACCCGCCCGCGGCGGGCAGTCAGGCCTCGCCGGGCCCGGGGGCGGTCCACTCCCCGGCCAGCACGGTATTTCGCGTCTCCCCGCGATCAATGAGCGCATGGATATCGGGGAGCGAATCGCGGCGGAGGTACACATGCCGTTGGCCCACGCTGGGCTTCTCACCCAGCAGCCCGGCACGGACAAGCGCCTCGCCCACCTCCAACGCGTCGCGCCGGTCATCGGCGGCCGCTCCCCGGTAGAGGTTGTCGAACTCAGTGTGGTGCTGGTCGCCCACCTTGCCCATCCGCAGCAGACGCCGCAGCACGGTGCGCGCGCGCCTGCGGCGGGGGCAGGGGTCGTCCTCAATCGCCAGGCTCGCGGCGCCGGGTGGGGGCGGTGTTCCATCGAGCCCCCAGCGCCGGAGCTCCGACACCATCTCGGTGGGGTATGAGGGGGCATCGATCGATTGCCCGTGGGCTGCCAGGGTGAGTGCCACCCGGATGGGGTGCGACCACGTGGCCCGTGACAGCGCCGCCAGCGGGTCGGCGGCATCCAGATGGGGGGGCGGCCCGACGAGCGGGATGTCCTCGCCGTCCGGGCGGAGCGATACGGGGAGCGGGGCCAGCACAACCGCGTCGGCATCGGCGCAGACTTCAGCCAGTGCGAGCGGCGCGATCTCATCATCCAGATCCGGGAGGGTGAGCAGTACGAAGCCGTGCCAGTCGAGCACGCTCACGGCCTCGGCGAGCACACCAGCCTCCACGGCTGCCCGGAGCGCATGCATGAGCACCCGGGCAGGCCCACGGGGGCCGAATGCCATGGCCTGTGTGGCACGGATGGGGAGTATCCAGGCCGGGCAGTCGTCTGGAGTGCGACCACTCCAGATCCAGATGACCGGAGTGCGGTCATGCAGATGGCGGGCAGCCAGATCGAGCGTGGCCATCACTGCCTCGTCGGCATCGCCCCGGCGCCATGCCGGGAGCGCCCGCGCGACCTCATATGGGTCGCGGGCCAGATCTGCGACGGTGAGGCCCGAGATCATCAGGCGCTCACCGTCGCATGCGGACTATGCGGCCTCGGGGTCCGGGACCGCGTCGAGGTCTGCGTCGATGTCTGCATCGAGGTCATCGAGGGTTTCGTCGCCGGCCTCGACGATGCTTGCGTCGCTGGCGGCCTCCACGGTCGTGGCCTCGCCCGAGGCAACTGCCTCGAGGGCCTCGGCCAGGCTGGTGGCACCGGCGGCGGGGGAGTCGTCTACCTCGAACGCATCGTCGTCATCGAGTTCGAGCAGCAGCGGGTCCGCTTCGAATGCGGTGGCCTCGGGCAGCTCCCGCTCCTCGGGGCTGCCGTCGGGATTCCAGCGCACAGCCACTTCTCCAGCCAGGATCTCGGCCTCGGCAAGGGCGACGGGGTCACGGGACGACAATTCTCCCGGAGCCGGCGGCGGCGCATCCTCGGAGCGCAACTCTGCCGGATCGGCGGTGAGCCACACCGTGATCTGGCGCGCGCGCTTCGAAACGGCATGCACCAACGCGTATCGGCTTCCGTCGACGTGCTCGAGCGCTTCGTCCAGACGACGTCCGTAGAGCATCAAACCTCCAAGGTCATTCCATGAGCAGCAGCGGAGTGTAGCGCTCCCGCAGGGCGATGGCGGTTGACGGTGATTGTGCGGTATGGCACAATCGGGCCATGACGCAGGTACGAGACGCCATGAGCGCGCTGAATGCAATGGTCGGCCCGGCACACACGCTGCGCCAGGCGGCCGAGCGGATGATCGAGAACCGCACCGGCGCATCAGTTGTGATGGACCCGGATCTTCCCGGGCCCTGCGTCATCACCGAGCGGGATCTGCTGAAGGCGCTGGCCGCCGGGCTCGACGTTGACGTTGAATTGGTGGGCGATCACATGACGGGGTCGCTCATCACCGCGGCACCCGAGTGGCCCCTCGCAACCGCCGCGGACCAGATGGTGCGCCACGGCATCCGGCACGTGCTGGTGTTCGATGGGCCCGAACTCGTGGGGATTCTCTCGATGCGTGATGTCATCCGTGTCGGCGGGCTTTCTGCCGACGCGGGCACCGCTCCGGCCTGACACAATCGGGGCAGGGTGGGGTTCGCCGGGTAGGGTCCCGCCGTCTTGGGAGCCACCAGCCGAACAATTCGCCTTCGAAAGTGGCAGAAGAATGCGCTCGACGTGTTCGCCTCGCGCGACGGCGACGACTTCCTGGCGGTGGCCACACCGGGAGCGGGGAAGACCACCTTCGCGCTCACCGCAGCGCGGCAGGATCTGGCCGCGCACCCCGGTCGCAGCCTGGTGGTGGTGGCCCCCACGCAGCATCTGAAGGGCCAGTGGGCAGTCGCTGCCGAGCGCTTTGGCCTGCATCTCGATCCGGCGTGGATCGCGGGGGAGCCGTTACCCGCAGAGGTCCACGGCATCGTCACCACCTACCAGCAGGTGGCGCAGTCGACGCTCGCCATACGCACGATCGCGAACGGGGCATTCGTGGTGCTGGACGAAATCCACCACGCCGGCGATGAGCGGGCGTGGGGCGATGGCGTGCGCAGCGCGTTTGAGGTGGCCTCCGTTCGCCTGTGCCTCTCGGGCACGCCATTTCGATCAGACAGCCGTGCGATTCCATTCGTCTATTACGACGCCGGCGGCGAGGCGGAGCCCGGCGTGGAGTACGGGTACGGCCCCGCGCTCGCCGACCGCGGTGTTGTGCGGCCGGTGCACTTCCCACGGCTGGGCGGCGAGATGGAGTGGATC
>CAMCOB010000110.1 GCA_945876305.1 Bifidobacterium breve | reverse complement strand
GTGCCCTTGCCGCGGGTGCCATCTTTCTGACAATTCCCGCGTGCGCGTTTGCCCAGCAGGTGACGCCACTGCCCGAGGGCACGATCCCCGTCGGCGTCTCCATCGCGGGGCTGGATGTCTCGGGGCTCGCGGCCACCTCTGCGAAGGGGCTCGTGCTCGACACCATCGTCGCGCCGCACCGTGCCCCCATGCCGCTCACGTTCCATGGCCGGGCGCTCGAGATCGATCCGGACGCCGCGGGGTATGCGGCTGATGTTGACGCGGCGGTCATCGCTGCGATGCAGGCGGTGCCCGCCCTCGGAGCGATCACCAACATTCCCCTCGTCGAGACCATCAGTACGTCGAAGCTGCGGGACGTCATCAAGTGGCGGGCGGGCCAGATCGCTATTCCCGCCCGAGATGCCACCGTCAGCCTGAACCGTGCCTTTCGCCCGGTGGTGGGCAAGGCCGCCTTCGGCTACACCGTTGACGTGTCAAAGGCGGTGGCGCTTCTGGCTCCCGCCCTCATCGCGGCTCGTCCCGCCACCCCGTATGCACTGCCCGAGACGCGGGTGGCCCCCGAGATCACGTCAATCGGCCCGGTGATCGTGGTGACCCGTCGCAACTTCAAGCTGCGGCTCTATTCGGGGACCCGGCGCATCCGCACATACCCAATCGCGATTGGCCAACCCGCCTATCCCACGCCCACGGGCAACTTTCGTGTGATTCAGAAGCAGATGAACCCCACTTGGTTCCCGCCCAGTTCGCCGTGGGCTGCTGGTTTGGGCCCCGTTCCTCCCGGCTCGAGCAATCCACTGGGCACTCGCTGGATCGGCACCTCCGCCCCGGCTATCGGAATGCATGGCACCCCGAACCCGTCGTCGATCGGATCGGCCGCATCGCATGGCTGTATCCGCATGTACATCTCGGATGTCGAGAACCTGTACCCACGGGTGCAGATCGGTACCCCCGTCTTCATCCGCTGAACCGCGCCCTGCCGGGAGCTCACCGCGGGCCGCCGTACGGCTACTACTGGCGTTCCCTGGCGGCGAGTGCCCGCACGCGGGCCGCGTCAACCGGGGGCATGAGTGCGCGGATGAGCGTGCCCTCGGGCCCGGCTTCCTGGGTGACCTCGCGTCCGGCGGAGTAGATGGCCGAGATGACGTCACCGCGGGAGTAGGGGACTTCGAGCACCACGCGGTCCCATCGCGCCCGGGCCGTGGCGAGCAGCCGATCGCGCAGCTCATCGAGGCCCTCTCCCGAGATGGCAGAGGTGAAGATCGCGGTGGGGTACTGACGCCGAAGGGCGTCGAGGTCCTCGATGTCGAGGAGATCGCACTTGTTCATCACGTGCAGGTGCGGCACCTCGCCGGCACCGATCTCGTCGAGCACTTCCACCACGGCCTTCGCGCGGGCCTCGCGCCCGTCGTCATCCTCTGACGCGTCGGCCACGTGAAGGATGAGGTGGGCGTCACGTACCTCGTCGAGGGTGGAGCGGAATGACTCCACCAGTTGGTGGGGCAGGTGGCGGATAAAGCCCACGGTGTCGGACACCAGAACCTTCACGCCATCCTGTGAGAACGCGCGCGTGGTGGCGTCGAGCGTCTCGAACAGCGCGTCGTTCACGTCTACCTCGGCGCCTGTGAGCGCATTCATGAGGCTCGACTTCCCGGCATTTGTGTAGCCGGCCAGCGCCACGCGCGTCACGGCGGAGGCCATGCGCTCCTCGCGCATGGTGTCGCGGCTCTTCGCCGCCTCCTGCAGGCGCTTTCGCAACACCCCCATGCGCTCGCGGATCATGCGCCGGTCCGACTCCAGCTGGCTCTCACCGGGGCCTCGTGTGCCCACACCGCCGCCGAGCCGCTCGAGGTGTTGCCACAGGCCCTCCTGGCGCGAGTACGAGTACTCCATCTGCGCCAGCTCCACCTGCAGCTTTCCCTCCGCCGACTTGGCATGCAGGGCGAAGATGTCGAGGATAATCCCGGTGCGGTCCACCACGCGCGTATTGAGCTTGTCCTCCAGATGCCGCTGCTGGCCGGCTGCCAGGTCACCCTCAGCCACCACCACGTTGGGCTTGTGCTCCTTCACCCACTCCGACAGTTCCTCAAGCCGTCCCTTTCCCAGGTACAGGCGGGGATCAGGGCGCTCGCGGTGCTGCACCACGCGGTGCACGACGGTGGCCCCCGCGGTACGCAGCAGTTCGCCCATCTCGGTGAGGCGGTCCGCTTCCTCGACCGCGGAACAGTTAAGCGATGCGATGAGCACCGCCTTCTCCTCCACGTTGGTATCCAAGAGCAGGCGCCGGTTGGGTTCCTCATCGCGCCATGCCCGCCCGCGATAGGTGCGCTGCAGGTCGCCATCAAGAGGTGCGGATTGCTTACCCATTTGACGAGGTCCCCCGGCGATCCATCCCGGACGCAGTCTGGGACATCAGGTCCATCTGGCGCAGTACGGCGGCGTCGTCAACCGTGCCGGTGGCACGGAGGAACAGCGACACACGACCGACCACCACGCTGAGTGCCCGTGCGGTGTCGGCCCGTGAGCCCTGCGACCCCCCGTACTGCGATGGCGTCCACGGCGTGCCTCCGGGCACGACCGCGTCGGCCGCGTCGCCGCCGAGTGATGCCGCCGCGCTCCCGTCATCCCACAGGCCAACCACTGCCACGAGGCTCGCGCCCTTCAGGCCGGTCCACTCGCGCGTGGCGCCCCGGAGGAAGCCCGCCTGCTTCAGACTGGTGGTGAGGGCCGAATCAGGGCGCCCGAGCAGCGCCGCGGTAAATCCCTGCGCGTCAACGGCGCGGATGGGGCCAGCGGGGGTGAGGCCTGGTCGCGTCGGGAGCACGCTCACGATAGTGGCGGGCTCCGCGACAAGGGTCTGCTGCTCCTGTTGGCCCCCCAGCGAACAGCCGGTGAGAACGATCCCGCACGTGGCCGCGAGGGCGGCCGAACTGAACCAACGCATAACGGGCGATCGCCGGAGGGTCTTCATAGTCGCTCTTATACTTGCAGGCGCGCGGGGCGCTTCCCCGGACATCGCGTCACGACATGGAGGATCGATGACCACAGGTGCAATGACGGCCTGGAATTACACCAAGACGGCGTTACTCATGGCTGCGCTCACCGCCGTGCTCATTCTCCTCGGCGGTGTGATCGGCGGGGCATCCGGAATTCTCCTGATGGCCATCGTCGCGGTGGTCTTCAACTTTGCGATGTACTGGGGCAGCGGATCCATCGCGCTGAAGATGACGCATGCCGTCCCTGTGTCGGCGCAGCAGGCCCCGGAGCTTCACGCGATGATCGCCCGTCTGGCAGATCGCGCAGGCGTTCCGATGCCCGGCGTCTACATCACGCCCGACCAGCAGGCCAATGCGTTCGCCTGCGGACGCAATCCGCGGCACTCGGCCATCGCCGTGACCCAGGGCATTCAGCACCAGCTGACCATGCGCGAGTTGGAAGGAGTGCTTGCGCACGAGATGGCGCATATCCGCAACCGCGACATCCTCATCGCGAGCGTCGCGGCGATGGTGGCCGGGGCGATCTCCGCCATCGCCACCTGGCTCCAGTTCTCAATGCTGTTCGGGGGGGATGACGAAGGCGGGCTTGGGATCATCGGCACGCTTGCCGCCATGATCATCGCGCCAATCGCCGCCACAATCATCCAGTTGGCCATCTCCCGGCAGCGCGAATATCAGGCCGATCTCACAGGGGCCGAACTGCTGGGCGATCCCGAGCCGCTTGCGAGCGCGCTCGAGAACCTGCAACGTGGTGCCGAGCAAGTGCCCATGCAGGTCAATCCGGCAGCGGCGCCCATGTATATCGTCAACCCGCTCGCGGCGCTGCATGGCCGTGGCACCTCGAAATTGTTCTCGACCCACCCACCGATGGAGGAGCGAATCCGACGCCTGCGCGCGCTCGCCCCACTCCTCTCGGCCCAGCACCAGGAGGTAGTTGGATGAGCATCAAGGAAGAGATTTCACGGTTGTTGGTCGACCCGACGGCCAAGCACAAGCGCCTGACCGAGTACTGCGTGGGCCAGCTCAAGCAGGGGCGTTCGCTGCCCGAGATCGTTGCTGATCCGTATGTGACCAACCGTCTCAACCCGATGCAGCGCTGCGCACTGGTTGAGGAGCCCGAGATCGTGCACGCCGCGCAGGAGGAATCGCTGGACGAGCTGCGATCGCACTTGGCGGAACTCGCAGGCGGATAAGGAAGTAGCATCGATTTTGCCAGGTCGTGTGCCGCTCTTCGCGGGGCACGCCCCGGCCGATTCGCCCCGCATCGTCGTTCCGGGGCATGACCTGAGGGGTACGTCCCGCAGTTGGCGACCTTCTTCCAGCAAAACGAGACTGTCCTCGTGTTTACGCACGGGATCATTCTGTTCGCGCTCGGGTTCGCCGCCTGGCTTCAGCGCCGCCGCGCCACGCGGTTCAACCTCACATCGTCGCTGATCTGGCTTGCGTCGTACGCATTTATCGAGGCGTGGGTCATCTGGGGGTTCGTGTTCATCCCCATCCAGTCCACCTATCTCGCGCCCGGGGTAATCCAGGCGCTGGTGGTGCTGCGCGCGGTGCTGCAGTTGGTAGCGGTGGTCTTCCTGCTGCAG
>CAMCOB010000109.1 GCA_945876305.1 Bifidobacterium breve | reverse complement strand
CGGCTGGCGCACCTTCAGCTTGGCCTCCTTGCGGGCCGAGCGGCCAAGCGTGGTGGCCTCAAGCGCTGCGGCCATGGCCTGCTCAAGCACCTCATCACGACGTCCCCCCGCAGTGGGCCAGTCGGCCAGGTGAACGCTCTCGGGTGCAGCCGGGTCGTGGGTCGCAACCAGATTGCCCCACATCTCGTCGGCCACAAACGGGCAGAACGGCGCCAGCAGCAGCGAGACGGTCGACAGGCATTCGTGGAGCGTGGCGAAGGCGGCAGCCCGATCGGTGGCGTCGTCGTTGCGCCAGAAACGGCGGCGGCCGGTACGCACGTACCAGTTGGACAGGTCGTCGATGAGCGACTCAAGCGCACGCCCGGCGTTGGTTGGGTCGTACCCGGCAAGCCCGTCGGTGACCACCTGGGTGGTGGCATCCAGACGCGACAGCGCCCAGCGGTCCATCTCGCTGCGCTCGGCCACCGGCGGTGCGGGGTCGCCCGGGGTAAAACCATCGGGCAGCGATGCGTAGGTGGCCAGAAATGCGTAGGTGTTCCACAGCGTGAACAGGAACCGGCGGCGGGTCTCATCCACAACGTCGAGGCTGAATCGGAATGAGTCCCACGGACTCTGCGCAGTGAAGAGGTACCAGCGGAATGCGTCGGCGCCCGCGTGATCGAGCACAGACCAGGGCGCCACCACATTGCCCTTGCTCTTGCTCATCTTCTGGCCCTCGGGGTCGAGGATGAGCCCCAAGCACACCACGTTGCGGTAGGGCGCCTCGTCAAACAGCAGCGCCCCCTCGGCCAGCAGCGAGTAAAACCACCCGCGGGTCTGGTCGAGCGCCTCGCACACGAAATCGGCCGGGAAGTGACCGGCCAGCCCATCCTCACCCTCAAACGGATAGTGATGCTGCGCAAACGGCATCGCACCGGAATCGAACCAGACATCGGCGACTTCCGGCACACGATGCGCGACCCCCCCACACCCGCAGCGGATAGGGATTTCATCAACGTACGGACGGTGGGGATCCAGGCTGACAGGCACCTTGTCCACAGCCCTGTCTCGTAACATTTCGAATGATCCGATGGCCGTGACCGTCTCACAGTCGTCACACCGCCAGAACGGCAGCGGGGTGCCCCAGTAGCGCTCGCGGCTGATGGCCCAATCGACGTTGCCCTCGAGCCAGCGGCCAAATCGGCCGTGCTTCACGTGGTCGGGGTGCCAGCCCACCTGCTCGTTGAGCTCCAGCATGCGGTCGCGCACGTCGGTGGTGCGGATGTACCACGACGGCTTGGCGTAATAGAGCAGCGGGGTGGAGCAGCGCCAGCAGTGGGGGTAGCTGTGCTCGTAGGGCTTCTCGCGAAACACGCGGTCGCGGGCTTCGAGGTCGGTGATGAGCTGCCGGTCGGCGTCCTTGACGAACACGCCGGCAGCCTCGGGCACCGCGTCGGTGAACAGGCCCTGGCGGTCAACCGGGTTAGGTGCGTCAAGGCCGTGCTCGCGCGCAGCACGCATGTCGTCTTCACCGAATGCCGGCGCCAGGTGCACGATTCCGGTGCCGTCCTCGGTGGTGACGAAGTCGCTCATCACCACGATGTGCTTGCCCGGGATGTGGCCGAAGGGTGGCTCGTAGGCGCTGCCCGCCAGCTCGGAGGCCGGCATGGTGCGCACGGTCACCGCGTCGTCGCCGATGACCTTCGCCACCAGCGCCTCGGCCATCACCAGGCGCTCACCGTCAACTTCTACGACCGCATAGGCGGTACCGGGACTGATCGCCGCGGCCTGATTGGCCGGGAGCGTCCACGGAGTGGTGGTCCACACCAGCAGCGAGGTACCGGGGTCGTCCACCAACGGAAACTTCACATAGATGGACGGGTCAACGACGTCCTTGTATCCCTGCGCCACCTCATGGCTCGAGAGCGCGGTGCCACACCTGGGGCAGTACGGCACCACCTTGTCGCTCTCGTACACCAGGCCCTTGTCGAACAGCGTGGCCAGGCTCCACCACACGCTCTCCACATAGTCGGTGTCCATGGTGCGGTACGCCTGTGACGTATCAACCCAGAACCCGATGCGGTCGGTGAGGCGCTCCCACTCGTCGAGGTACTCGCCCACCGACTCGCGGCAGCGCGCGTTGAACTCGGCGATGCCGTAGGCCTCGATCTCGGGCTTGCCCGAAATACCGAGCTGCTTCTCAACCTCGAGTTCCACGGGCAGGCCGTGGCAGTCCCATCCCGCCTTGCGCTCCACGTAGCGCCCGCGCATGGTGTGAAAGCGCGGGAAGATGTCCTTGAACACCCGGGAGAGCACGTGATGCGAACCCGGACGACCATTGGCCGTGGGCGGTCCCTCGTAAAACACGTACGGGTCAGCGCCCTTGCGGTCGTCAACACTGCGCTGGAAGATGTCGCGCTCGTGCCAGAAGGCGAGCACCCGCTCCTCCATCGCCGTCCAGTCGGCCGCCGGTCCCACCGGGCGCCAATTACTCATGCGGCCTCCACCACTGCAGGGTCTGTCCGGAGCACCCGGATCACGTCGTGAAAGTCCTCGTACGGCACGAAGGGCACGTCCTCCTGCACAAGCCACTCCGCCAGGCCATCACGGGCGAAGACCTGATCGGCCAGCAGCGACGCGCAGCGATCGGAGATGCCGTCGCCCACATAGATCAGCCGCTCGTCTGAATGGCGCTCGCGAATTGCGTGGCGCTTGCACCTTCGGCCACAGATCTCGCAGGTGTCGCCCCGGTGATCACCCCACACCAGCGTGCATCCCCCGGTCGTGAAGATGGCGTCGTTGGCGACCACCTCAAGGTGCCTGAGGCCCAGATCGCCCAGCACCTCGTCAATGACGCAGCGAAAGCCTGCGCTCATCACCACCAGTCGGTGACCAGCGGCCTCGGCAAATGCCACCAGATCCGCGAAGCCGGGGCGTGTGCCCGCCTGTTCGCGCACCAGGGCCACCACGTCATCGTGGGCAGCAGTGACCGTTGCAAACTGGGTCTGCATGGCCTCCTCCACGGTCATTTCGCCCGACCGCAGGGCCGGTTCGATCTGGTCCCAGAGACCCGGGCGCCCGTGAGCGTCCACGATCACGTGCAGCGTGTCGCGCAGGGTGATCGTGCCGTCGAAGTCCACGGCGATGAGGAGCGGTGCCACGACGCACGAGGGTACCAGCGGGATACCATCCATCGTGTGCCCGACGACCCCGACCTGATCGACTCGCCCCGACCCGTGTTCATCCACGGCGCCGGTCGCACCCCGGCATCGTGGGGGCCACAGCTCGCACGGTTTGAGGGTGCCCTCGCGGTGGCCCTGCCCGGGCACCCCGACGGTGAGCCGCTTGAGGGTGCGGCGAACATGGCCCAGTGGGTTGTGGGCGAGATCGAGGACATTCCCGGCCCGCTGGTGATGGTGGGCCACTCCCTCGGTGGGGCAGTGGTGCTTGAAGTTGCGCTGCAACGACCGGATCTGGTCGCCGGCCTCGTGCTGGTGTCCACCGGCGCCCGGCTCCCGGTGCCCGACCATGCCCTCGAACGCATCGAGCATGACTTTGAGGGCGAGTGCGCCCGCATGGTGGAGCAGTCGTGGCTGCACCACAATCCCGACCTCATCCGCCGGGGAACCGGATCGGTGATCTCCATGGGCCCGCACGTCCTTCGCGCCGACTACCTCTCAGCCCGAGGGCACGACGTACGCGGGCTCCTCGACCAGATCACGGTGCCCGCCCTCGTGCTGAGCGGCCAAGAGGACCCGCTGGTGCCCACCTGGCTCTCGCAGGAACTCACGGATGGGTTGCCCGACGCCACCATGGTGATTATCCCCGGGGCCGCGCACGTCCCGCAGCTGGAGCGGGCCGATGCGGTGGATCTGCTGGTCGCCGCCTGGCTGGCGCGACTCGAGCTGCTGCTTTCCGGAGACGATGACTGACCCGCGGGGCGCAGCAACGCACCCCATCGTGATTCTGGTCAATCCGGCATCCACTGCCGCCCACCCCGGGCTCGTGGATCATGCCGAGCACGTGCTTGGCCCGCTGGGTCTCAGAGCAGTGCTCACCACAGAGGCGCGAGGGCATGCAGCCGAGCTCGCCCGCGGGGCAGTTGAGACCCACGGGGCACTGACCCTGGTGACCATTGGCGGGGACGGCACTGCGGCCGAGGCCGCTGGTGCGCTCATCGGCACCGGATCGGCACTCGCGCCCATGCCCGCAGGCAGTACCAACGTCTTCGCGCGCACGCTCGGGTGGCCACGTGACTGCGAGATGGCGCTCGACGAACTGGCAGGAGACATCTCACGTGGAACGCGCCCTGATCGCGTGACCATTGGCCACGTGTCGGCGGATGGCGACGAGCGCATCTTCATCGTTAACGCCGGGGCCGGTATCGATGCCGAGGCCGCCGAGACCGTGGAGCGCCACCCCGACATGAAGCGGCATATCGGCCAGGCGTGGTTCGCCGGTGCCACCGCCATGGCGGCCCTTCGCACACGTAAGGGCGACGGCGTGGTGGTGAGCATTGACGGCGGCGCCCCATTTCGGCTTGCGTCGCTCAGCGTCGCCTGCTCGCGGCCATTCGCATTTTTCGGTGACCGCCCCTTCGACCTCATCCCCGAGGCCGGGGAGGATGGCGCCCTGGGGTGGCTGGGGTCGGCAACCGGCGGCGTAATCGGGCCCGCGGTGGCTGTGGCCGGCGCGCTCACCGGTGCATGGCATCTCGATTCACCAAC
>CAMCOB010000108.1 GCA_945876305.1 Bifidobacterium breve | reverse complement strand
GCCGTAGCCAGCGCGCCGGTGCTGAACCCGCCCTGCCCCTGGGTGTAGAGGTTGCCCTCGGTGGCATGCGCTGCGGTGCCCGCAACGGAGGTGATTGCTGCAGCTGCAAGCAGCACGAGACCACGCGGCGTGCGCCTGCGAGGTGGGATTGTCATGGTCCGAACTCCAACTGAGGTTGGGCACCGGGCGATACCGGTGCGTTCTGCGAACTGGAACCCGAGGGAGGGGATGCCGCGGGCGAAGAGATGACCTGCGCTGCGGGTGCGGCCTTCTCAGCGGCCGCCTTGCGCTGGGCCGCCTGCCGCCGTGCGGCAAGAGCACGGCGCTCGCGGTCGGTTTGCGCGCGCAGGCGTGCGAGCAGGTCCTCTGCATCTGCCACGCGCGAGGTCGGTGGCGACGGGCCCACCACCGCGGCGCTGGTCTGGACTGGCTGGCTCATGGTCACCTGCTGTGCGATTGCTGCCTGCCCGCCCTGTAACTGGTGGGCCACGATGGGTACCCCGGCCACACCCGCCACGGTCACCGCCAGCGCACCGGCGCCAATGCGTGCGCTCATGAGGGAGGGGATGTCCAGCAGGGCGTTCCACGCCTGGCCGATCGACACCGCGATCCGTGCGGTGCCGCGGTCCATCACGTTCATCGCGGCCGTGGCGTCGGGCACGCCGACCCCGGCCACTGCCGTGGTGGCGATGATGGCCACCGGCACCAGCACCAGCAGCCCGGCGTTGCTCTGGCGCCGTGCACGCAGCGTCGCGCGGCAGTGGGCGCAGTGGCGTACGTGGCGCGAGACTGATCGCCGATCGCCCGCACTTGCTTCTTCGTCGCCCACGCGCTCAAGTGCCGGGCGGGTGCCGAGGCACTTCTCGCCCGACGCCATGTCGAGGTGCCATGCGTTCAGCCGTGCCCGGCCGCGCACGATCGATCGCTCCACCTGGCGGTCGGTGTAGCCGGTCATCGATCCGATCTCGGCACGGCTCACGCCCGCGGTGCGAAGCAGCAGGCAGATGCGCTGGGCATCACTCAGCGTGGTCATGGCGTCTTGCAGCGTGCGGTAGCGCTCCTTCCACTCCATGACCGCGGCGGGCTCATTGTGGGTGCTGGTGGCGCGGTCGATGGTGGCGGTTACCACCTGGTCGTCGGCCGGGGCCTCCACCGATCGCCGGCGGGCGAGGGAGGTGGCCTCGTTGCGCAGCACCACATGCAGCCACGCGACGAACTCGTGCTGGTCGACCACCGGCCCCCGGGTGAGCGCGATCTCCATGGATCGCTGGTAGGCGTCCTCGGCGTCTTCCATCGAGGGGGCGAAGCGCGCGGCGTAGCGCAGCAGACCGGGCGCTGCGGCCATGGCCCCGAGACACAGCCTGCGGCGGGCGGTTGATTCATCCTCGCCCGTGGGGGCCGGGGCCACGCCAAGAGCAGTGTGCATCAGTGGGGTCTGCATACCTATGTCCGTTGGGGCCGACGAGTGTTGCAGCACATCGGGCTTCCTGAAATCGAAATTGCATGGGACGGTTCCAGCGCGACCTGCCCCCTCAACGCACGGGCCCGCCGATTGCTCCCCCCCTCTGGGGGCGCGAGGTCGCTCGCAGCGGGAAAATCACCCCATCTGTGCGGGCTAGGCTGCGCCCATGAGCCAGTCCGCGCCGCATATCCACACCGAGACCCGCCGCATCGTGATGAGCGAGGTCGACGTCAGCCAGATCCACTTCACGATGGCCTACGCCTGGATGGATCGCGGTCTGTGCGAGTGGCTTGCAGAGATGGGATGGCCATTCACCCGGCTGCTTGAGGAGGGCGCGGGAATTCCCATCGTCAACAGCCAGTGCCGGTTTGACCAGCGCATGGTGCTGGATGACCTGATCACCCTCGAGACCAGCGTGGGTGGAGTGGGCACCACCTCATTTCGCAGTCGCCACCGATTTCTGCGGGGCGACCAGCTGTGCGCCGAGGGCGAGCTCACCCATGTGTGCATTGAGCGCGGCGACCGCACTCCGGTGCCGGTGCCCGAGTGGATCAGGAGCGCGGCCACTCCCGACTGACGCTCTGGGGGTCTGTGCCATTTCGGCACGGCCGGGGCACGTGATTGTGACCTCTCGGTGTGGATCGGTCACGCGGGTGTGGGGGATGGTGGGTGCATCGCACCCGAGTCCGGAGGATTTGCATGGCCCCGCGTACCCAACCGCCTCACGCATGGATCGTGCCGGGGGCGCTTGTCATTGCCGAGCGCCCCGGAGGAGGTGGGCGAAGCCACCGGGTGGCGCGTCGCGAGGCCGAGCTGGTGTGGTGGCACGAGCAGGGAGTGCGCACGATTGTGAGTGGCATGCGCTCGCGCCATGCGCTGGTGGAGTACGCGCAGGTGGGTTTCGGCGTGCGGTGGCATCCCCTCATGGACGTGGTCCAGGCCCGGGCCGAGATACCCCGGCTGGCTGCCGATGTGGCCGATGTCATGGCCCGCGAGCCGGGGGCCGTGCTGGTGCACTGCGATCGCATCAGCGAGTGGCTGGCGGCCATTGACGCCACCATCCGGCTGCGCCTCGGGCTGGCTCCCGACGTGGCGGTGGCACTTACTCAGGCCGAGGCTGATGGCCTGCCGGTTGATGATCTGGCCCGCGACCTGATGGACGTGGGAATGCCGCCGGCCGCGTAATTAGGGCGCTGCTGAGGTGGGGCGGGGCAGGGATGCCCGCGTGGAAGCCGTAAGGATCCCGTGAACATGGGGTTCGGGCATCGCCCGCCCCCTTGTTCGGTGGCGTGCGATGTCCCTAGCCTGCGGGACGTTCCCGGGTCGTCCCGTCGCGCTGCAATCCCGCACCGCTGGCCCAGCACCGAAGCACGCGCCCCGAGGAGGCACCCCACCGCATGCGCCGACTGTCCAACACCATCGTCACCCGCTCGAGCCTGGCCCTGTTGGCCGTTGGCGTCCTCGCTGGCTGTGGAGGTGGGTCGGCAGCCGAGCCGACCGCCCTCAAGGGCACTGTCGCAGGGGTTCCCACCACGTCGCCGCTGGCGGGTATTCAGGACGATCGCGTGTGGCAGGTGCCGGCCAAGGAGGCCGCCTCCCGGGTCAACACCATGACCAAACTGGGCGCGTCGATCATCCGGGTGGACATGCGCTGGGATCAAGTGGCACCCACGCGCCCCAAGCGCCCCAAAGATCAGTTCGACCCCGCCTACAAGTGGGATGCCTTTGACGCGGTGGTCGATGCCGCCGCACAGCGCGGGGTGAAGGTGCTGTTTACGGTGTGGGGAACGCCCGGATGGGCCGCCGACCCCGCCGTAAAGAAGAGCACCACATTCCCCGACTGGGCACGCCGACCGCTCCGGCCCGGCCCGTTCGGCGACTTCGCCTATGCCGCAGCCTCGCGGTATACGCCCCGTGGCGTTCGCTCGTGGGAGGCCTGGAACGAGCCGAACATCCCCATCTTCCTGCGGCCGCAGTTCAAGAAGAGCGGCCGGACGTGGATTCCGGTGTCGCCCGCCACCTACACCGGCCTGGCCAAGGCGTTCTACGCAGGCATCAAGCAGGTGGATGCCAATGCGCAGATCGCCGGCCTGGTAACCGCACCCGCCGGCGACCAGTGCCCGTCGTCGTGCCCGAAGAGCGCCAATGCGCGCATGACCCCATCGGCGTTCCTCACCGCCGTATCGCAGCCGGGGCTTCGCCCACCCATGACCGTGGTGAGCCACCACCCGTACCCCATCACCACTCCGCGTGACGTCAGCTTTCCGGGGGCGTCGTACATCGACCTGTACAACATCACCCGGTTCCAGAACGAGATTGACACGACCTACCTGCGGGGCAAGAAGATCTGGCTCACCGAGTTTGGGTACTCCACCCGGAAGGTGGCCCAGTACAGCCTGAACGTGACCGAGCCCGAGCAGGCCCAGTACCTGCAGGACGCCTACCGCCGGGTACGCGCCAATCGCCGTATCGGCATGCTGGTGTGGTACTTCCTGCAGGACAACTCCGCGTGGGGGTCAGGCCTGCTGAGGCAGAACGGCGACGCCAAGCCGGCTGCGAGCGTATTCCCGTTGCCCATGGGCCCGCTCTCCACAAAGGTCGTTGGTACGACCGGCACCACTACGCTGGTGGGTCAGGTTCGCGATCTGCGGTCGCCGGGTGAGGTCACCATTCAGCGCCAGAGCGGGGACAACTGGCTGGCGGTGGCCACCGTGCAGACCGGTAAGGACGGCTCATTTGCCGCCAAACTGGTGCCGGGAGCCACCAGCATCTACCGCGCCACCTGGACCGGCGACGTGCCGGGCGGGGACAGGGCAACGCGTACCAGCTGGCCCGTCACCGTGAGGGTGAAGTAGTGCGGGGTACCCTCTGCCGGTGAGCTCGCCACCGCCACCGCCGCCAACACGGGCGGCCCCCGCAGAGGGCACCGAGCGCCGGGCCGGGCGCGACGTGCGATTTGTGCCGATTCTGCGCGGCAGGCAGTACCGCGACTACCTGCGCCGCGGCGCATCGGTGGCCGCGCTGCTGGCCATCGACGTGGCGTCGGCGTTCCTCGGCCTCTATGCCGTGCTGGCGTTCAAACTGTGGGTCACCGGGCAGCCGGTGGACAGCGGGGCCATCTGGTCGGTCGAGCAGAAGGCGCTCCCCATTGTCACCGTCACGTTGGTGCTGGTGTTCGCCAAGAACCACCTGTACCGCGAGCGTGGCGAGCGCGGGGGGTCGGCACGTGTGCTGTCGTCGGTCACCGTTGCAACGGTCATCGTGCTGGCGCTCACGCTGGCCAGCGGCTGGCGGTTTCAGACCTT
>CAMCOB010000107.1 GCA_945876305.1 Bifidobacterium breve | reverse complement strand
TCGTCGCCCGTGATCACCAGCGGCGGAAGGAACCTGACGGTGGTGGCGCTGGTGTTATTCACCAGGAACCCACGCTCCAGCATCGCCAGCACCACATCGGCCCCGCGGGGCTCAGCAAGCTCGATTGCGCACATCAGGCCACGACCACGGGCCTCAATCGCCAGGCCATCGTCTACCAGCCCCTGAAGGCCAGCGCGGAAGCACGCCCCCTCTGTGCGCACATGCTGCTGCAACGCCGGGTCACTCAGCACCTTGGCGGCGGCCAGTGCCGACGCGCATGCAAGCGGGCTGCCCGCGAATGTTGACCCGTGATCGCCCGGCTGGAACACCGCGTCAATACCCGGCCTCGCCGTGACTGCTCCAATTGGGAACCCGCCGCCGAGGCTCTTGGCCAGACACATCACGTCGGGCTCGATTCCCGCGTCCTGATACGCGTAGAGCGGCCCGGTGCGCGACATACCCGTCTGGATTTCATCGACGATCAGCAGGGCGCCGTGCTCGTCGGCCAACTGACGCGCCAGACGCACGAAGTCGTCATCAAGCGGATACACGCCGCACTCGCCCTGCACGATCTCAATGGCGATGGCGCAGGTCTTCTTGCTCACCGCCGCGCGCAGGGCGTCCTTGTCGTTGCGCGGCACGTACCGCGCACCCGGCATCAGCGGCTTGAAGGCCTGCTGCTTGCCCGGCTGCCCGGTGAGCGCCAACGCTCCCATGGTGCGCCCGTGAAAGCTTTCCTCAAGCGACACGAACTCGGTGCGGTCAGGGCCACCGTGCTTCCTCGCCAACTTGATGGCGGCCTCCGCTGCCTCGGCGCCGGAGTTGCAGAAGAACACCCGGCCGCCCATAGAGGTGTCGCGGATCCACTCCGCAAGCTCCACCATGGGCTCGGTGTAATAGAGGTTGGAGGTGTTGATGAGCGTGCCGGCCTGCTCGCGGATGGCCGCCACCACATCGGGGTGGCAGTGCCCGGCGTTGATCATCGAGATGCCCGACATCAGGTCGAGGTAGCCGCGGCCCTCAGGGTCGAAGAGCCACGCGCCCTCGCCCCGCACAAACTCCACGGGATAGCGCCCGTAGTTACTCATGAGCGCCGCCTGCTCGCGCGCAATCATCTCCGGGCGGATCACGCCCGGGTGACCATCGTGCCGAGACCCTCCTCGGTGAACAGCTCCATGATCACCGAGTGCGGCACACGGCCGTCAACAATCTGCGCGGCCTCCACCCCACCCTTCAGGGCGTCACACACGGCCGACAGCTTGGGGATCATCCCCTTGTCAACGTCGCCCGCCTCAAGCATTGCCTCGATGTCAACCAGCGAACACCGCCCGATGAGCGTGCTCTTGTCGTCAAAGTCCTCGTACACGCCCTCGACATCAGTGAGGAAGATGACCCGCCGTGCGCCCAGTGCCTTGGCAAGCGCACCGGCCACCGTGTCGGCATTGATGTTGTAGCTCTGCCCCTGTGCATCAACGCCCACAGACGCGACCACGGGAACGAACCGGCCCAGATCGCTCAGGATGTCGGGGTTGATGCGGGCAACGTCGCCCACAAAGCCCAGGTCACCGCTGTCGCTGGTGGCCTTCCTGGCCTCAATCAAGCGGCCGTCGTCGCCGGAGAGGCCCACCGCCTCAATGCCGGCCACGTGCAGCTGGGCCACGATCTCCTTGTTGATCTTGCCGATGAGCACCATCTTCACGAGCTCCATGGTGGGCTCGTCGGTCACCCGAAGGCCATCCACAAAGTTGACGTCAAGCCCCAGACGCTCGGAGTACTTGCTGATGTCGGGGCCGCCGCCGTGCACCACCACGGGGTTGAGACCCACGAGCTTGAGCAGGGCGATGTCGCGGGCGAACGATGCCTTGAGCTCCGGCTTGGTCATCGCCGCGCCGCCGTACTTCACCACCACCGTGGCCCCGGCGAACTGCTGGATAAACGGCAGGGCCTCGAGCAGCACGGCTGCCCGTGCCTCAACCTCGGCCCGTTCCGGAAGATGGTCTCTGCGGCTCGTCTTGCCCATAGATGCGGCAAGGTATCAGCAGGTTCTGCCCAGCCCCCTGCTCGCAGCGACATTTCGCAACGCCGCTCGCACAGCGGACCGTCTTAGACTGCAGTCGGCGCCGGGCCGTCGTCGTCAGCCGCGTACGGGTATCTCGCAACCAATTTTAAGTCGTCCGCCGCGACCGAGTTGCAGTCAATCGTGTTACCGAAGGCGTCAAACCATTCGACGATCGGCGACGGCGTTCCCTCAAGCTCCATCACCACGCCCTCCGTCCCGGCGGGAATCGGAGGCGCGGGCCAAGGGTCATCGGGACGAGTGGACGACGCCGGGATGGCGGTCAGAAGCCGAACCTGATCGAACATCGAGAAGTTCATGGTCGAATCCTAGCGCCGGTCCTCTGCGCAGCCGGGTACGCGGTGACGAAGCGTGGTGTCGACTCTCCGATGAGTACACACCATATGGTGAGGAGAACCATCTGACGGTCGTTCTGCCCCACGAATGCGCCACGGACCTCGTAGTTCGTGCCGCCAACCCTCCGGACGGGCCGCGCGCTCACGACCATGCAGTTGTTCGCTTGAGCGATCAGGGAAGACCAAAGAAGTGCCGAGTCCGTGAAACCAAGCACCCCGACGAAGAGCCACGACTTATCGGCGTCCCTCCGGCGCGGGTCGCGGTCGTGGCGGCGTGCGCGATCAAGCAGGAAGTCGAGCTTGCGCTCGTGCACCTCTGCGCGCCGCCAGTCAGGATCATCGATTCGCACACGGCGACGCTATGCCGCCCTGGCGCACCAATGGCCCACGCACCGTGCCAGTTGTGTGCTTTACGTGCGGTAGTCGGCGTTCACGGACACGTACCCGTGCCCGAGGTCGCTGGCGAACAGTTCCGCGTGCGCCGCGCCGCGCCCAAGGCCCACCTGGATCTCATACTCGGGGCGCGCCATCACCTCGTCAATCCCCTGGCCATCCGGCAGCACGCCGTCAAAGCGCAGGGTGAAGTCCACATGGCCGCCAGTGAGTGCGAGCGCCTGACCAACAGCCTGGTTGATGCGGCCCCAGTTGGCATCGCGGCCGTACACCGCGGTGCGCACCAGCGCGCTCTCGCCAACGGCCCGCACCACCCGCTCGGCCTCTTCGTCGTCCAGTGCCCCGTCCACCACCACGCGCACTGCATGCTCGGCGCCCTCGCCATCCTTCACCATGAGAATCGCGAGGTACCGGCAGATGGCAGAGAGCGCATCGGCGAACAACGCGAGGTCGTCGCCCTCGATGGGCGGGCCCTCCCCATTCGCGATCACCAGCAGCGTGTCGCTGGGGCTCATCTGGCCGTCAACTGAGATGCGGTTGAAGCCACTGCCCGCCGCCGCCCGCGTTGCAGCGAGCAGGTCGTCGGGAAGCACACAGGCATCGGTGGTGACGTACGCCAGCATCGTGGCCATGTCGGGGCGGATCATCCCCGCGCCCTTGGCAGCGGCGCCGATGGTCACCTCGCCAGAGGTGAGCGCCAGCCGAAAGGTGCCGCCCTTCGCGAAGGCATCGGTGGTGCGGATGGCCTCGCCGAAGTCCGTGCCTCCGTCGGAGGTGAGTGCCGCAGCAGCCGAATCCATGCCGGCCGTGAGCAACTTCATGGGCAGACGCTCGCCGATGACCCCCGTCGAGCACACAGCGAGGCTGCCGGTGGGCACCCCGGCCGCGGCGGCGGCGGTCTCCCCCATCACGCGGGCATCTGCAATTCCCTGCTCGCCCGTTGCGGCATTGGCGCAGCCGCTGTTCACCACCACGCCGCGCAGACCACCGGGGTGGAGCGTGCGTGTGTAGATAACGGCCGCAGATGGCAGGGCGCTCGGGGTGTCAACAATGGCCGACGCCGTGGGTCGGTCGCTCACCAGCAGGCCGAGGTCAAGCTGCCCCTCGCCCTTCAACCCCGCGGCGACACCTGCTGCGCGAAAGCCCTCGGGCGCCGTAACGCCGGTGCCCTCCACCCTCGTGAGGCCCTCAGGCGCGCCGATCCAGTCGGTGCGCAGAACCGGGGCCCAGTCGGTCAGAGGAGTCCCTCGGTCTCGGGCCGGCCGGCCATGAGGTTGAGGTTCTGAACGGCCTGGCTGGCGGCACCCTTCATCAGGTTGTCAATCACCCCGAACGAGATGAGACGACCGGATGCCTGGTCAACCATTGGGCACACCTGTGCAAAGTTGTTGTGCTGCACCGCGTGCATGCCGGGCGGGGTCTCCACCACCTCCACAAACGGATGCCCGTCGTAGAAGTCGGTGTAGGCCTTCGTCAGTTCAGCTTGGGTCGGGGCATCCCCCGTGAACCGCGCGTAGGCGGATGCCAGCAGCCCGCGGTCAACCGGCACCAGATGCGGGGTGAACACCACATCGGCATCCATCTGCTCGGCGATCTCGGGTGTGTGCCGATGGTTCAGCACCTTGTATGCACGCACGCTGTCGGCCACCGAGCAGTAGTGCACGTCGGGGCCGGGGGTCTTTCCCGCTCCGCTCACGCCGCTCTTCGCGTCGATCACGATGTCGGTGATGCGTCCCTTCATGGGCAGCAGCGCCAGCAGCGAGGCCGTGGGGTAGCAGCCCGGGTTGGCCACAACGCGCGCGCTCTTGATGGCCTCGCGGTTGATCTCGGGCAGCCCGTACACGGCCTCGGCCAGTAGATCGGGACGCGGGTGGTCAAAGCCGTACCAGTGCGGGTAGGCAGACGGATCGGTGAGGCGGTGGTCGGCAGACACATCGACCACTCGCACGCCGCGGTCAACCAGTTCGCTCACTACGGCCGCAGCCTCGGCGTGCGGGTAACACACGGCGGCGAAGTCGCCTGCAGCCACGCCGTCCAGATC
>CAMCOB010000106.1 GCA_945876305.1 Bifidobacterium breve | reverse complement strand
CTGGCGGAGCGCTGCGCCCGGCAGTACGTGGAGGACACCGACCTGCTGGGTCTGGGGCGCCCCGACGCCGAGCCGAAGGTCACCGACACGATGGACGAGATCGTGGCGCTCATCGGCAGCCTGATCGAGCGGGGGCTGGCATACCCGGCTGATGGCGACGTGTACTTCCGTGTGGCGGCCTTTCCGGGGTACGGCAAACTCTCCGGGCGAAACCTCGTGGACATGGTGCCGGGCGACGATGGCGACCTGAAGGATGACCCCCTCGATTTCGCCCTGTGGAAGGGGCACAAGGAGGGGGAGGATGCCTGGTGGGACTCCCCGTGGGGCCCCGGGCGCCCTGGCTGGCATATCGAGTGCTCGGCGATGGCGGAACGTGAGCTGGGCATGGGTTTCGCGGTGCACGGTGGTGGCATCGACCTGGCCTTTCCGCATCACGAGAACGAGATCGCCCAGAGTGAGGGCGCCCACGACGGCGTGCCATTCGCCCATGTGTGGATGCACAACGAGATGCTCGAGCTGTCGGACAGCAAGATGAGCAAGAGCATCGGCAACATTGCGCTGCTTGCCGACGTGGTGGATCGATGGGGTGCCGACACGGTCATCGCATATTTCGTGCAGAGCCACTACCGATCGCGGCTGCCCTTCTCGGATGATCGCCTGCATGATGCCGAGGCCGCCTGCGATCGCATTCGTAATGCGGTGCGTGCGCTTGACCGGGCGCTGGGTGCGCCGGAGGCCGACGAGGCCGCCAACGACCCGGATCTGATGAAGGCCCTCGTGGATGCCCGCCAGCGGTTTCACGAGGCGATGGACGACGACTTCGGTACGCCGGGCGCCATCGCGGCGGTGTTCGATCTCGTGCGTGTCATCAACCAGACCCTCGATCGGGGCCGCCCCGCGTCTGGGCAACTGCGCGAGGTGCGACTCGAGCTGATCGGCCTGCTCGACATGCTCGGGCTCGCGGGGCTTGGGGACCCGGTGGACGACGACGCACCGCAGGACGTGCTCGATCTGCTCGCAGCACGCGAGGCAGCCCGTGCCGGACGTGATTTCGCCGCAGCAGACGCGCTGCGCGACCAGATTCTCGCCCACGGATTCGAACTTCGCGATGGCCCGGATGGGCCGGAGGTCTACGCATCAATATGAGCAGCCGTGGCGGATACGGACGTCGCAAGCGCGACGAGGATGAAGGGCCGATCCTTGTGTATGGGCGCAATCCCGTGCGCGAACTCATCAAGGCGGGGCGGCGTGAGGTATCTGAGGTGTGGGTGCTCAAGCAGGCCGTGGACGATCCGGCGCTCGAGGGTGTCGCCATTGCCGTGAAGACCCGCGAGGAACTCGCGCGCGTGGCGGGCACCGGCGATCACCAGGGAATGGTGGCGTTCACGGAGGAATACCCGTACGCAGACCCTCAAGACATACTTGAGGGTCCGGGTCCGGTCATCGTTCTCGATGAGGTTCAGGATCCGCGAAATCTCGGGGCTGTTGCGCGTGTTGCCGACGCCGCCGGATGCGCCGGGCTGGTGATCCCCACCCGCGGCAGCCCGGGTATCACCCCGGTCGCGTGCAAGGCCTCAGCCGGCGCAGTTGAGCACCTTCCGATCGCCCGGATCGGAAGTCTGGTCGCATTTATCAACGATCTTCCGGGGGCTGGCCGATGGTCTGCCGGCGCAGATTCGGATGCCGGGATGGACTACCGGGAAGTGCCCTGGGACGCGGGCGCGGTCATCGTGTTGGGGGCCGAAGGTGCAGGCCTCAGGCCCAAGGTGAGGGATGTGTGCGACCGCCTGGTACGCATTCCCATGCGGGGGAACGTGGGGTCCCTGAACCTCTCTACAGCGGCATCGGTGCTGGTATTTGAAGCAGTTCGCCAGAACTGATTTCGCTCCAGAGGTTGACAGCCGCTTGTGCGGTCGGTATCAATCCGACATCGGATCTCTTACCTTCGACTGAAGGTTCAGCCTTTTCCTCATGTGAGGGTTGAGGGTTTGGGGATCCGGATGATCATGAATCGATTGACCGACCGGGAGTGAAAATGGGAGCCACCGCCAGGAGGCAGACCGATCTGGACCAGCAGGGCTACGTCGACGTGGTCGACGAGGGCCTTGTCCGCCGTGCGCGCGGAGGGGACCAGCAGGCCATGGACCAGATCATCTCCCGCTACCGGGGATTCGTGCGCCTGAAGGCCAGCGCGTACTTCCTCGCCGGCGGGGACTCCGAGGACCTCATCCAGGAGGGACTCATCGGTCTCTTCAAGGCGGTGCGTGATTACCGCCCGGAGCGTGAGGCCAGCTTCCGGTCATTCGCTGAGCTGTGCGTCACCCGCCAGATCATCACGGCGATCAAGACCGCGGCGCGCAACAAGCACTCGCCGCTCAACACCTACGTCTCATTCAGCAACACCCGCGCAGGCTCCGAGCAGGAGACCACCCTCGCCGACGTGCTGCCCGACGACCCGGTAACCGATCCGATCAATCAGGCAATCTCCACCGAAGAGCTCACAAGCCTGATCGAGTGCCTCGGCCGGGTCTTGAGCCCGCTCGAGCGCGAGGTGCTGGCGATGTATCTCGAGGGCCGGTCGTATGAAGAGGTGGCTGAGCGCCTGGAGTGCAACCCCAAGAGCGTGGACAATGCGCTTCAGCGCGTGAAGCGCAAAGTGGAAACACACCTCGGCGAGCGTTCGGTGCTGGACCTCTAGACGGATGCTTGAGGGTTACCCTCAGCCTCGACGCGAGGTTGAGGGTAATGCGCCATAACGATGGGCATGGCGCGCCGGGGGTCTGACGGGTAGCGTGCAGGACGCATTGTCCACGCCTGCTGAGGAATTCCGATGAGCTCACCCATTCTGGTCGGCTACGAGCGCAGCGAGTCGGCCGATCGCGCCCTCACCCGCGCAATCGCTCTGGCTCACGAGCGCCACGCGCCGCTGTTGGTGCTCGCCGTACACGAGGCGCCGGTCGATCCCACAGGACCCAGAGCCTTCGGCACCATGGGCGACGGCAGCCCCATGGTGGGCCCATTCCCCGAGCTCCCCGACATGCACGAGGTGCTGGGTGAGGCGCGCGAGAAGATAAATGCCGCTGGCGTGAAGAAGGCCACCTACGCCTGGGCCATCGGTGAGCCCGGCAGCCTGATCGTGGAGACCGGCAAAGACCACCACTGCCAGTTGATCGTGGTCGGACAGGGTCACCACTCATTCCTGGGCCGGGCATTCGGCGCCGACACAGCCGCTGAGGTTGAGAAGCACGCCGGCATCCCCGTTGAGATTGTCGACTAGCCCCACCCGCCGGAGTAGCTCAGATGGCCAGAGCACCTGTCTTGTAAACAGGGGGTCCCGGGTTCGAATCCCGGCTTCGGCTTCGCGGGAGGCCGCCACTCGTGCCACCGGGGTACGAGTGGCGTGCGACGGGTGGTCCAAGGATTGCGTTAATCCCGGTACCCGCTCCGGACCGTCTTAACTGTGCGTGTGCCAACCCCGTCCTGCAATCTGGATTCGCACCACGACCGGTCTCAGACCGGGGTCCGATCGGCCGCAGGAGTGCCGCGAATCCACCTGATCTCGGTGACGGGAACCACCACCCGGGGCACTGCCGCTACGCATCGTCGAGATCCGATAGGGGCGGGAAGACAACCGTCATCACTGCGCCTCCACCATCGGCATTCCCGGCAGCGACGGATGCGCCGTGCAGATCTGCGACTTGGCGCACGATTGAGAGCCCCAGCCCTGACCCGGGCATACCCCGAGCAGCCGGCGACCGGTAGAAGCGGTCGAACACATGGGGCAGGTCATCGGTGGCAAAGCCCGGCCCGTGGTCACGCACGGTGAGCGTGCGGTCGTGCAGGCGCACCTCAATGGGGCGGTCTGCCGGGGTCCACTTGACCGCGTTGTCGAGCAGATTGGCCACCAGGCGCGCCAGGCGCTCGGGGACGCCGTCGACAACCGTCTCCGAGAGATCCTGCGTCACTGTGATGCCGGGGGAAAGGCGCCGGGTGCGCTCGATCGATGCTTCGACGAGATCATCAAGGCGCACGTCCTGAACCTCTTCGGGCATGTTGGTGTTCTCGCCGGCGTGCACGATGTCCGTGACCAACGCGGTCAGTTCATCCGTCTGTTGCACGACATCGCGCAGGAGGGCATCGTGTTCCCCGGGCGGCAGTGATCCAGCCTGCTGCAGCACCTCGATGTTTGCCCGCAGTGATGCGAGCGGAGTTCGCAGCTCATGGGAGGCATCTGCCACGAGACGCCGCTGCGCGTCAGCCGACGTCTCGAGCTGGTCGAGAGTGGCGTTGAACACGCGCGCGAGGCGCCCGATTTCATCATCGCCACCCTCGGTGAGCCGGCGCGAAAGATCACCGGCGTCCGCCAGATCCTCGGTCTCGTCGGTGAACATTGCGACCGGTCTGAGCGCCCGGCCCGAGATGAACCAGCCGAGTCCAGCGCCGAGTGCGATGCCAGCTCCCGCGACGACGAGCAGGATGATGCCGAGGCCCGAGAGCACGGAGCGCACTTCGTCAATGGGGCGTACGACTTCGTAGGCTGCCCCGGTGCCGTCGGCCAGCACGGGCCCGAGCCGAGCCGTGAGACCCCGGACGGGTACGCCGTTGATGGTCGCGTCCCAGAAGTAGTCAGGCTCGGTACCTGCGGCGACGGCCTTGTCGCGGGCAGTTATCGGGAGGTCGCCAGACGCCGGTGATGTGCCGTCGAGAACTCCGGCCGCAGTGATCACCTGAGACGCGAATTGGGGTCCACCGAAGCGGTCACCCCGCCGAAGCGGGCCGCGCGGTATACGACCGGTCCGGCCGTCATGGATGACCTTCTCGACCTGTTGCTGCAGGCTTTGATCGACATC
>CAMCOB010000105.1 GCA_945876305.1 Bifidobacterium breve | reverse complement strand
ACGGCCGGTAGCAGGACCTCGCGCGGGGTCGGATGCAACGTATGTCGGGCGACGCATCCGCTCCGCATGGCAACCTGCCGCCCATGGGAAAATTTCGTGAGTTCATTCCGGTCGCCGCGGCGACCATCATCATCGCTCTTTGCGCCTTGATCCCCCTTGCGGTGGGTGTTGGCGACGACACGGGGTTGAGCGACGTCCGCTCCGCCGCCGCGTCGCTTGGGACGACGAACCAGGAGGGGCAGTCCCTCCAGCTTCAGGCCCAAGAGGAGCAGAAGCAGCTGACCGAGGCAATCGTGGCTTCGGCCAAGAGCGGCGCATCGGTGAAGGACATCGCACGCGCAGTGGTGCCGATCCTCGGCATTCCGGAGGAGAGCGCCATTCAGGGCGTTCAGGGCATCATCGCCCAGGCGGGTGCGCCGCAGCAGCAGGCACCCACGCCACAGGCACCCGGTACCAAGAAGCCATAAGCGGTTTGGCGGGGCGCGTGCCGTAACGGCGCGCCCCGCAGCTTCATCCCTCGAGCGTCAAGTGGTTGCCCGGGGGATCCACCGCCATTACTGCGTCGGCATGTGTGCCGACGATCCGTCACGCTGCGTGCAGCCGCGCTATGGCCCCAACCATCGCGCGGAATGGATGGGGCTAGAGGTACGCAGGTCCGGTCCGGGGCGCTCCCCGACCGGGGTCAGGCGCGCGGAGGCCTGCCCTCGTGGTCGCACATCTCCGGGTGCCAGCGGCGGAAGTGGTTCTCGTGCTGCCCCGACAGCGAACCGTCGGGGTAGTGCTGCTCGTAGAAGTCCACATCCACATGCTGTGCCTGGGTGGTGAGGCGCTGGAACATGGGGTCGATGTAGGCGGGGAAGCGCCCGTAGGTGTCCCACACGTACTGGCAGTAGTCCTTCACGATCTCAACGGTCTCGTCGTGAGGGCGCGGGATGGCGTTTACGAAGCTCTCATTCTGCTGCGCCGTCTTGTAGGGCTTCGGCACGTCCTCGTCCATGGCGCCCCACTTCATCTCCATAAAGGCATCCACCGCTGCATGCATGTCGGCGTGGTACGGCGGGATGTAGGCCTCAAACACGCCATCACGGCCGGCCGCGTAGGTCTGGCCGTTGGCCGCCTCGTTGAAGCGGAAGCCCAGCCCAGGTACGTCGCCCCCGCCCATCACGAACTTGGGCAGGTATCCGGTAAAGGTCCAGCCCCCCAGGCCCAGCGCCTGCATCCCAAGGTTCATGTTCTGGCAGATGAATCCCTGCTCCACCACCATCATCGAAAGCACGCGCTGCTCAAGCTCAAACATGTTCATGGGGATATTGCTCTTAAGGCGTCCCTGATCGACCCACTTCTGCAGACCTGCCGAGCGCCCGCCGTGCTGCTCATCCACGATCGAGAAGCCGTAGCTGCGCGCGAAGTAGATAAAGAGCACGTTGATGTACTCCATCGTCATGCTGGTCACGGGCACGAACAGCGTGGTGCCCGGCTTGTTGGCATTCCACTGGTTGAAGTCGAACAGCCCGGGCAGCGTGGTGGGCAACTCGGCGCGTCCGTCCTTCAACTTGACGCGTGCACGACGGAAGAGATCCACGATGAACTCGCCCTGCTCCTCAAGCGAATGCCCCGAGAGAGTTGAGATTTCGCCGGGCTCGGGCGTGAGCTTGAAGATGTCGAGCCACCACAGGCCGTCGTCGTTGCTCCAGAACAACTCGGTGCCGTGGTTCGAACATGCCGACGGCCAGGTGCGGTTGGTCCACTGCACCAGCGTGCTCATGCCGCGCGCCGGATCGAGATCGGCAAGCGCCAGCCCGTTCAGGCCCGTGCCCGCCATCACCAGAAGGGCCTCCTCAAGTTCGCAGAGAGGCACCGGCTCGTAGGGGGATTCGTAGGGGAGGACCTTGCTCTCGACGGTCATGCCGAGCGCAACGCGACGCGACTTGCGGTCGAAGACCGACTGAAAAAAGGGATACGTGAGCGCATCCTGAAACCCGATCGGTGCACCTTGAACGACCTCAAGGGGGTCGATTTCGGTCGTCATGTCGCGTGTCTCCTATGCGGTCAGGTGCGCCCGGTGCCCACTTCGTGCCGGATGCTGCGAAGGATAGAAGTCCACGGCACGCCGCGCCGTACTCCGGAGTGGTTACCTACCCACCTTTACGCCCGCCATGTCGCGATCCCACACGTTGGGGGTAATGCCCTCATCGCGCAGCGTGTTCTTCTGCACGCATTCGGTGGGGTCTTCGGCAGGGCGGCCACCACGCGGATATTGCGCGGCATCATGAAGTGGGGCATGCGCTCGGCCATCCAGTGGGTGAGCTCATTGGGGTTGGGTGCGTCGCCACCCGCCACCAGCACCACCATGACCTCGTCATCACCGGCGCGCTCGAGCGCGCCACACAACTCGAGGATGGTCCTCCCGCGAAGGGCGCCGTGCTTTTCAGGGCGGTTGATGGTGATGGTCACCCGTCAGCCGGTGACCTCGCGCAGGATGTCCTTGTCGTTCACTCCTCGCCTCTGGGCAGGAACTTGCTGGCGTCGATGCCGTGTTCGGCCATCAACTTGGTGAAGGTCTCCTTCATCTCCTGCGGGTACTCGGGGAGGTCCTCGGTGGCCAGTACGTCGGCGGCTTTGGCGCGGATGCGAGGGCCGAAGTCCCAGTCGTCATCCGCCATCAGCCGCTCGATCTCGGCGGCGGGGAAGTAGAGCATTCCCGGGTCGCGACCATGCTGCCCGGCGATAGCGACGATCTCGTCAAAGCGGCCGTCAAGCGGGGCCTGCTCCTGGATGAGGCCCTTCTCGCGAAGCAGCGCCTCGGTGTCGGGCTGGCACATATACGGCGTGCCGAGCGCGTTGTCGTGGAAGAGCTTGTCGAACTTGAGGCGCGGGCGCTGGCCGCCGGCCTTGGCGTCCTCCAGCGGGTACCCCACCGCGTGGCCCCACGTGAACTTGTAGTTGGGGGGCAGGTTGAAGGCCTTCTCCACACCGCCCGGCTTGCGCCCGAATGCGATGAGGATGTTGCCCACGCCCACACCGACGCCCGCCGTGATGGCGTTGGCCACGGCCTGACCGCTCTCAAACCGCAGCAGCGTCTCGGTGCGCTCGGGCGGAAAGCTCATGAGCCGCGGGATTGTCTGGGTCATGGAGAACTCGTAGTTCCACCCGTGGTACTTGGTGGCGGCACCGGACAGGCTGAGGCTTGAGATGCCGTCCACGGCGCGGCCGTACCAGGCATTGATGTTGGTGAGCCACAGGATGAGGTGCGAGGCCTGGTTGATGATCTGCACGTTGAACCCGGAGACGCACTCCTCAAGCTCCTCCCACAGGTCGCACTCATCGCGGCGCACCACGATCGCCTCGGTGGCATTGATGTTGCCCTGGCACGACGAGAACCGCGCTGCCTGCAGCATGGTCTCGATCTTCCAGCGCTCTACCTCACGGGTGTCGTCGAAGTAGCGGATGCTTCGGCGATCGCCGAGTGCCTTGAGAATGGGAATGTCGGGGACCTGATCGGCTGACGGCACAGACATGGACGTGACCTCCTAAAAGCCGGGGCGTTGGGACGGCTTCGAGCGTACAGGCGGGGCATCCGCCGCTTCGTGTCTCATACGGGGCCGATGCCGCCGCCACCACCACCGGTCAATCCATACCCGCCACTGCAGCAGCAGGGGGGAGGCCACGGCGCGCGGCTGCCCTACATGCCCGGTGTCGACGGCCTGCGCGCCCTCGCGGTGGCGACTGTGTTCATCTTTCATGCCGGCGGCACGTGGCTGCCCGGGGGATTTCTGGGTGTGGACTTCTTTCTGGTGATCTCGGGCTACCTCATCACCTCACTGCTGGTCGCCGAGCAGCAGTCGGGTGGGCGCATCGATCTGTGGCGCTTCTGGTTGCGCCGCGTACGCCGACTCATCCCGGCGCTGCTCCTTGCCATCGCCGGCACGCTCGTGGCCATGCTCATCCTGCACTGGGATGAGGTACCGCGGCTGAAGGGCGCCACGCTGTCGGCGTTCGCCTACGTCACCAACTGGTACTTCATCTTCGCCGACGTTCCCTACGTGGAGAAGTTCGGGCGACCAAATGTGTTCACCCACCTGTGGTCGCTTGCGGTTGAGGAGCAGTTCTATTTGTTCTGGCCGCTGGTGCTCGCCGTTATTCTGGTGGTGCTGAAGTTGCGCCCGTGGGCCATTGGGGTGCTGGCCGTGGCCGGGGCGGCATTCTCCACCGCGTGGGCATGGCATCTGTACGACCCGTACGCCCTGCCGTGGCGCATCTTCTACGGCACCGACACCCGGGCAGTGGGTCTGTTTGTGGGCATTGTGGGCGCCATCCTGTTGCCGCCCTCACGGCTTCGGCCCGTCGCATCGGCCGCCGGGCGATGGGGCATGGAGATCATCGGGCTCGCCGCACTGGCTGGGGTGCTGTGGTGCATGTTCAGCATCGACGAGTTTGAGAACCGTCTCTATCAGGGCGGCATGTTGATGCTGGCCATCCCGGCCATCGTGCTCATCATCGTAAGCGCACACCCCCAGACGTTGCTCGGAAAGTTCTGGGGCCTGCCGGCGCTGGTATGGAGCGGGGCACGTTCGTACGGCATGTACCTGTGGCACTGGCCGGTGCTCATGCTCACGCGCCCAGGCGACGACGTGTCAATTTCGGGCGCGCCGCTGGTGGCGATTCAGATCATGCTCGTGGTGGGTATCTCGGCGCTCTCGTACCGATTTGTGGAGCAACCCATCAGGCGAAATGGACTGGCGGGCCTGCGCCGGGCCTTCGCCACGTTTGATGGCAAGTGGCGCGAGCACCCGGCGCAGACCATCGCCGCCTGGATGGGCGTGGTGGCGGTCGTGGCGCTGATATCGCTGGTGGT
>CAMCOB010000104.1 GCA_945876305.1 Bifidobacterium breve | reverse complement strand
GCGATGGGGATGGCGGGGCATGTGCCGGTAAACGCCACCTGCCCCATCAGTTGGTACGTGGTGTCCGACAGCGCGCGGAAAAGCCGCACATCCGGCGCCCCCGCGGTACCCATGTCGGCTATCACCCACGTAACGCCATCCACCTGGGCGGCGAGCATGCTGCCGGCGATCTCCTGGCCCGTGCGACCGGCGGCGGCCCACGACGCGCGAATCGCCAGACGCATCGCGTCGCTTACGCCGATCTCAACCGTCGTGGCCCCCGCGACCGGAGCGATGAGCGCCACGGATTGGTCGATACCCAGCACATATGGAGTGAGATCCGGTGCGGGCGCACCCGGCTTGGTGCTCACCGTTCCAACCAGTCGCGCTCCCCGGGCGGCGATGGTGACAATCCGCAGCACCCCGTCGGGCTGCACGGCGATAACCACACGGCTACCCGGCGAAACCTCGAGTTCAGCATTGAGCCCCGTGGTGGCGCCCGGAATAGCAAGCACGGCGTCCACAACGCGGCGCAGTGAGGCGCGCGCGGCGGCGGCGGATGGGAATGCCGTGGCAAATGAGGTGGTCACCCCGCCGTCGTTCACACCCCGCCGCACGGCCACAGTGGCCTGAGCGCCCTGTGCAGCAAGCGCGGCCTTCAGCCCGGGGAGCCCCGGGGCATCACTGGGCAGCGAAGTATTGGCCACCTCGTCGCCGCCATCGGATGACGCCGTCACAGGCTGGCCAACGGTTGCCACCGACGGGTTGGGGACCAGCCCGGTGAGCTCGGTCACCAGCGCAGGGTCGGCGGCCACGGCAGTGCCCGCCACGACGAATGTCGCGACGAGCACCCCGATGGTCCACCTGAGTACGCGGGAAGCCGCGTCAGGCCCCTTCGATAAGGCCGAAGTCGCCGTCACGGCGGCGGTAGATCACGCCCACGTCACCGCTGGTCTCGTTGCGAAACACAAAGAAGGCGTGGTCGATCAACTCAAGGCGCACCGCGGCCTCCTCGGGCGTAAGCGACGGCATGTCAAACCGCTTACTGCGCACGATGCGAATAGGCGGTGGCTTCTCAATCGCCCCGGTGGCCTCCACTCCGGCACGGTCGAGGGCCGCGAGCTCGGCGGGTGTGGACGCGATGGCCTCAATGCCCGGTCCGTGATGGTCCTTGCGCCGCTCGCGCAGTCGCTGAACCTGGCGCTCAATGCGATGCGCGGCCAAATCGATGGCCGCGTACATATCGGAATCGGCCTCACGCACCCGCATGACCGGGCCGCTGCCGCGCACCGTCACCTCAGCGATCTGGCTGCGCTCGATACTCGGGTTGTGCTCAACCGAGAGTTCCAGCTCAACTTCGACGGAATCTGCCGCGGATCCGAGCACGCGATCAAGCTTCTGCATGCGCTTCTCAGCATGCGCCTCAAGCGCGTCGGTGACCGGGACGTTCCTTCCCCTGACATGAAGCTCCATGCCGCACCTCCTGGATGTCGATCTCCGTCAACCGACTGTAGTCCCCCTTCCGCCAGCAACGACCCGGGCGGTTGTGATCGCACCCACCCGCGCACATCCCGCCAGCCGCAGGGCGCGGGCGGCAGCCGTGAGGGTGGCCCCAGTGGTGAGCACGTCGTCCACGATCACTGCATGGTGGGGGGCCGTGCCCGCGGCCGCGAAGGCCCCCGCCACCTGGCCGGCCCGTGCCGAGCGTGACGCGCCGCGCTGGTGCGTACCGTCATCAGCGCGCACCAGCGCATGGGCAACCGGCATAGCCCACGCACCGCCCAGCGCCGCTGCCAGCAGCGAGGCCTGGTTGAACCCCCGCTCCGCAAGGCGGGCGCGCGTCAGTGGCACGGGCACGAGCACCGCACCATCGGGTGGGCGATCGAGAACCTCATCCATCAGCACAACGATGGGTGCCACCAAACCCCGCCGGCGCGAGTCCTTGAGCGCCGACATAAGCCTGGCGACCGAGGGGTCGTATTCCAGCGCCTGACGCGTCCAGGCCACGGCGGGCGGGCACTGCGGACACGTTGCCACCTCCTGCGGCCATGGGTGGCCACAGCACTCACACCCTGCCCCCACGAGTCGAGGAAGCGCACTGAGGCATGGTGCGCAGGCGACGGGTCCGGGTATGCCGCACATGGCGCACGTACCGGGCGTAATGATCTCGATCACGGCGGCGAGATGGCGCAAAATCGACACGCCCGCAGCATGGCGGTGATACCCCGCATGCCCCCCGCATCGTTCGCGCCACCTCATGCGCACACCCGTGACAACAGCCCATAGGTGCCGATATCCCTCAACCGCGCTACCGTTGGGGGGAAAGCGGGACTAGCGGTCCCGGATGTCGACCCACAGGAGCAACACCGTTTCAACCGAGAAGGAACAGGCGATTGAGTTTGAGGGAGAGATCACTGAGGCCCTCCCCAACACGTTTTTCCGCGTCGAACTGGACGGCGGCCACATGGTGCTTGCCAAGCTGGCCGGTCGCATGCGGCGCAATTACATCCGGGTAAACCCGGGCGATCGCGTCAAGGTTGAGGTCTCCCCCTACGACCTCACGCGCGGACGTATCACTTACCGCCTCAAGTAGCTCCCGTGGTGGACCCGCACCCCGCGACGGTCGGGGACCGCCTGATCGACGCGCTTCTCGCTGCAGGTGTGGACCATGTCTTCGGCATCCCCGGGGACTACACCCTGCAGTTGAACAGGCGGGTTGAGGAGCGCATGCAGTTCGTCGGCACGCTCGACGAGCAGGGCGCCGGGTTCGCCGCCGACGCCTACGCCCGGCTGCGCGGCCTTGGCTGCGTGATGGTCACGTGGGGAGTCGGCGGCCTCAAACTGGTGAACAGCACGGCGCAGGCATGGGCTGAGAGTTCGCCGGTCGTCGTGGTGAGCGGAGCGCCCGGAATTGCCGAGCGTGCTGACGACCCGCTGCTGCACCACCGCGTAAAGGGCTTCGACACCCAGCGCCGGGTGATGGAGCAGGTCACTGCCCTCACGGTGGAACTCGACGATCCGGCGACGGCACCAGAGCGCATCGCACTGGCCATTGCCACAGCGATACGCCGCCAGAAGCCCGTGTACATCGAGATCCCGCGCGACGTCGTGAGCATGCCTGCTCCCCCACTCCCTGTCATCCCGCCCGAACGCCCAGCTGACCCGGCCCTTGTGGCCGACGCAGTGGCCGATGCCATCTCCGTGATCCGCGCCGCCAGCCGACCGGTGATCATCGCCGGTATCCAAGTGGCCCGACTGGGCCTGCAGGCCGAACTGGATGCCCTTGCACGTGCCACCGGGTTCCCTGTGGCTGAGAGCTTGCTCGGCAAGTCGGCGGTGGGCTCGCACCACGACTGGTGCATCGGGGTGTATGCCGGCGCCCTCAGCACCGATGCCGTTCGCGAGCGGGTGGAGTCGAGCGACTGCGTGCTGGTGCTGGGTGCCAGGCTCACCGACCTGAACACGGGCATGTTCACCGTCAACGTGTCGCAGTCGCAGTCGATTCTTGCCCACCCGGAGGCGCTCACCGTGCACCGGCGCTCGTACCCCGGCGTGGGGCTTCGTGAGCTCATGCACGCGCTCACGGCCGAGTTCCCCGAGTCGTCATCACCGGTTGATCACCCGGCGCCCCAGCCGAAGGCAACGTTCAATCCCACTCCCGGCTCACCGCTCGGAATCGCATCGGCTTTTTCGGCCATGCGCCATCACCTGGGAGTTGGCCAGACGGTGCTCGCCGACCCCGGCGACGCCCTGTTCGGGTCAACCATGCTCGATACCGAGGAGTCGGGCTTTATCGCCAGCGGCTTCTACGCCTCGCTGGGATTCGCAGTGCCGGGAGCCCTCGGTGCCGGCCTCGCACGCCCGGATCGCCGCCCGGTGGTCATCGTGGGTGACGGCGCATTTCAGATGACCGGCATGGAGATCGCCGCCACCGCCCGGTGGGGGGTGCACCCCGTGGTCATCGTGCTGAACAACGACGGCTACGGCACCGAGCGCCCCATGCTGGAGGGCGGATTCAACGACATCCCGGCGTTGCGATATGCCGCTCTCCCGCAGTATCTGGGCTTTGGCGTGGGCGTGCGCGCTGAAACGGAGGATGCCTTCGACATGGCCCTGCGCGACGCCCTTGCAGACACATCGCAGCTCAGGGTGATCGAGGCGATAATCCCCCGGCACGACGTGAGCCCAGTGCTCACGCGCCTGACCGACGCGCTCGGCAAGCGCGCGCGCAACGACACCGAACACCCACAGGCCTAGGAGGCCGCGGCCGCCCATGCCGCCGCGAGCGAGCGCTCGTACGGCTGGCGGTGTACGCCCTGCTCGGTAACGATGGCGGTCACCAGCCGTGCCGGGGTGCGGTCAAATGCCGGGTTGGCAACTGGGGCACCATCCGGCGAGGCATGTCGACCAAACAACGAAAGCCCGCGCACCTCGTCTGCGTCGCGCTCCTCCACCGGGATCTGCGCCGCGCTCGGCATTGAGAGATCGAGCGTGGAGGTGGGTGCAGCCACAATGAACGGGATCCCGTGCTCGCGGGCGAGGATGGCCACCCCGTAGGTGCCGATCTTGTTCACCACGTCGCCATTGGCGGCGATGCGATCCGCTCCCACAACAACATGAGTGACACGACCCTCTGCCATGAGCGCCGCCGTCATGTTGTCGCTGATGAGCGTGTATGGGATGCGCTCCTGCTGCATCTCCCATGCCGTGAGCCGGGAGCCCTGCAGCAACGGGCGGGTCTCATCCACGATCACGGTGACTGTTGGATCGGCTGCGTAGGCGGCACGGATTACCCCGAGCGCCGTGCCGTAGCCCCCAGTGGCCAGTGCCCCTGCATTGCAGTGCGTGAGAATGCGGGCCCCGCGGGTGATGAGCGAGAG
>CAMCOB010000103.1 GCA_945876305.1 Bifidobacterium breve | reverse complement strand
AACGACGCCTGCCCGTGCGGATCGGGCAAGAAGTACAAGAAGTGCTGCGGCGCCTAGGGCGCTGGCGCGGATGAGCGAGGAACAACGACAGCCCGCCGGGCCCGATCCCGATGCCCTGGCGCAGCAGGCCGGGCGCCTGGCCGAACGCGTGGCCCTGCTTGGCGAATACCTCGATCCGAACGTGCTCGAAATGCGTGTGGCCGAGCTCGAGGTGGAGATGGGCGCGGGCGACTTCTGGGACGATCAGGCACGCGCCGCCAAGGTCTCAGCCGAGCATGCCCGCCTCAGCGGTCGCCTGACGGAGTACCACGCACTCGCGGGCGACGTCGGCGATCTGGGCGAGCTGGCGGCGATGGCCCGCGAGGAGGAGCGCGCGGGATCGCTCACACCTGAGTTCGTGACCGAGGTGGTCGATGGGCTTGATCGCGCCGAGAACCGGCTGTTCGTGCTTGAGGAATCACGCCTCTTCGGGGGTGAGCATGATGCCGGCGACGCCGTGGTCACCATCCAGTCGGGCGAGGGCGGCACCGATGCTCAGGATTGGGCCGAGATGCTGCTGCGCATGTATCTGCGGTGGGCCGAAACCCGCGGCATGACCGCAACCGTGCAGGACCGCCTCGATGGTGGGGAGGCTGGGATCAAGAGCGCCACCTTCACGCTGGCCGGCACCAACGCCTATGGGCTGATGTCGGCCGAGCGCGGCGTGCACCGCTTGGTTCGCCTCTCACCATTCGACTCGGCAAATCGCCGTCAGACCTCGTTCGCCGCCGTGCAGGTGGCGCCGCTGGTGACAGACGAGGCGGTGATCGAGATCGACGACAAGGACCTGCGCATCGACACCTACCGTGCGTCGGGCGCCGGTGGCCAGCACGTCAACAAGACCGACTCCGCAGTGCGCATCACCCATCTGCCCTCTGGTGTGGTGGTGCAGTGCCAGAACGAGCGCAGCCAGACGCAGAACCGTGCGACTGCCATGAGCATGCTCAGGTCACGTCTCGTGGAGCTTGAGCTGCAACGGCGCGAGGAGGAGTCGGCCCGTGAGCGCGGCGAGAGCATGACCATCGGCTTCGGCAGTCAGATCCGCTCGTACGTCATCCACCCGTACGCGATGGTGAAGGATCTGCGTACCGGCCACGAGACCGGGAATACCCAGGCGGTGTTCGACGGCGCCCTCGACCCATTTATGCGTGCCGAGCTGGAGCGCCGCGCCAAGGGCCTGGCAGTGGTGGGCGAGGACTAAAGCCGGCTCCGGCCCCCCCGGCCCAGAGAGTCAGCGTCGCATCGCGGGTCCTGTGCAGGCAACACGAGCGTTCCCCGACCCCTTTGGCACCGTCTTGACACAGCGACTGACCCCACCCGGGGTCTGACCCCAGACCCAACCACTTTTGTCACGGCGACTGACCCCACCCGGGGTCTGACCCCAGGCGCACCCCCGATACGCGAGCCTGACGCCCCAATCGCCTCAGCCAGATGGGCCAAACACACCCTGTGACCATTTTGACACGGCGACTGACCCCACCCGGGGTCTGACCCCAATTGCGCCCTAAATGCACCAGCCAGATGGGCCAGGACCGATCCGTGTCGTTTTGACACAGCGACTGACCCCACCCGGGGACTGACCCCACCCGGGGTCTGACCCCGTTGTGGGGGTGGTCGAAGTGCCGAAGTAGCGGGGTTTGGGGAGTTCTTACGACCGGGTGCCCCGGAACAGTCGGTGGCCTCGCGGGGCCCTTACCCGACTACTCGTGTGCATGCCCCCTTCTTCCCGTAAGGGCGATTGCAGTTCAGGGGAGGGGCACGCGCTGCGGTGGCGAAAGCCAATGGCCGTAGCGGATCCGACCCCGAGATGGAGGGAGCAGCGCCTCCCATGGCACGAATCGACGACGACATTCACGACGCGGGCAGCACTCCGCGGGCATTCACTCTGGTGGAGGTACCACTTGAGACGGTGCCCGCCGACCTCGCCGTGGTCACCCCACCCTCAAGCGAGAAGCGACGCCGCGGCGACGTGTTCCGCCCGGGCCCGGGACCAATGGTGCAGTTTCAGGGGGTAATCAAGCGCTACGACGGCGACGTGCGGGGGCTCGACGGCGTGTCGGTGTCGATCGCCACGGGCGAGTTCGTGTTTCTCGTGGGCCAGTCCGGATCCGGCAAGTCCACCTTCATCCGCCTGTGTATCCGTGAACTGCGGGCCACGTCGGGGCACGTGATCATCGGCGGTCGCGACCTGGGCGAGCTCAAGCGCAGCAAGGTTCCATATCTGCGTCGCGCCATCGGCTGCGTATTCCAGGACTTCCGCCTGCTGCCCGACCGCACGGCTTCCGAGAATGTGGCGTACGCGCTGCAGGTGACCGGGCACTCGAGGCAAGAGGTAAACCGCCGGGTTCCCGAGATCCTCGCCTTGGTGGGGCTCGACGGCAAGGGCGACCGCCTGCCACGTGAACTCTCTGGTGGCGAGCAGCAGCGGGTGTCCATTGCCCGCGCGCTGGTGAACCAGCCGCGCCTTCTCATCGCAGACGAGCCCACGGGCAACCTCGACCCCGACACATCGCAGGGCATCATGGATCTGCTCACCCGCATTAACCGCACGGGTACCACTGTGCTCGTGGCCACCCATGACCGCGACACGGTGGACCGCATGCAGCAGCGTGTGATCGCACTCCACAAGGGGCGCATCGTGCGCGACGCGGAGGGCGGCTACAACGAGGACCCGGGCGACACGGGGGAGATCGCATGAGGCTGGGAATGTTCTTCCGCGAGGCGCTTCGCAGTATCCGCGCCAATGCCGCTATTTCGGTGGCCGCCACGGTCACGGCCCTCATTGCCGTGTTCATCCTCGGTGCCTTCATCCCATCGTTCATGTACGTGCGCTCCGCCGTGAGCGCCCAGACGTCGAAGGTCGACGTTGACGTGTACATCTCCGACACCGCATCGGTGAAGCAGGTCAACGCCCTACGCGACAAGATCGGCACGCTCAAGACCGACGGCCAGGTTGCGGAGTTCACCTACGTGTCGAAGGACGACGCCCTGCGCCTCATGCGTGAGCGCCTGCGCGACCCGTCTGTGCTCGACCAGCTGCCGAGCAACCCGCTGCCGGCCAAGTTCAACATCCAGCCCAGCGATCCGGCCAACGCCAACGCCATCGTTGCGGCGGTAAAGGACGATGCGGCGCTCGATCCAACCGAGGGCATCGTCTATCCGCAGACCACCGCCGACAGGTTGCTCACCGCAGCCAAGTTCGTGCAGTGGGCGGGATTCGCGCTCATCGGCATCCTTCTGGTGGCAGCGGTCCTGTTGATCGGAAACACCATCAGACTCTCCATCTTCGCCAGACGGCGTGAGGTGGAGGTGATGCGCCTTGTCGGCGCCACCAACTGGTTCATCAGGTGGCCCTTCATGATCGAGGGAGTCATCTGCGGGCTCGTGGGGGCCGTGGTGGCCGTGGCCATGCTGTGGGGCATCAAGGTGGGAGTGGTGGATGCCTGGGCATCTGGTGCCGACACCGCCCTCACCAAGACCGGATCCGCCGGTGAGGCAATCGCCTTCCCGCTCCTCACCGTCGTACTGGTGGGAGCCGGCGCCCTACTCGGCGCCGTGGGCAGCGGCATTACGCTGCGCCGCTTCCTGCGTATCTGATCGGCGCGTGCGGCGGCGCCTGCGAGCGCCGCCGCCCCGCGACCGGCCGGACCGCGGGCACCCGGTGCCCGGCCTAGGATTCGCCCCGTGTCAGCACCCCACCAGCCCCCGCGCCGCGGCGCCGCGTACGTCGTTGCCGTCGTGGTGATGGCTCTCGTGGTCTTCGTTGCGGGGGTGCTCGTGGGCGGCCATCCCCGGCAGTCGGGGCTTGACCAACTGCCAGCCGGCGCCCGCAACCTGCTGGTGGGCGGCTCCACCGGGTCGCTTCCCGATCAGGTGCTGAACGTTCTTGCCGACCGCTACCGGGGAGAGGTGGACCGCGGCAAGCTCGAACAAATCGGTGCCGCTGCCATCGCCGCGTCGCTGGGCAACCGCTGGACCCGGTACTTCACGCCAGATCAGTACCGGGACCTCAAGCGGGCCTCGGAGGGCACATACACCGGCATCGGCATCCGGGCGACGCCGGCCAAGGCTGGAATCGCCATCCGCGAGGTGTTCCCCGGAAGCCCTGCCGACACCGCGGGTTTGGTGAAGGGTGATGTCATCACCTCCGTCGGGGGCATCCCGGTGGCCCGACGCGGCCAGGAGAGGAGCGTGCTTGCTATTGGCGGTAAGCCCGGCACCGTGGTGACC
The DNA here is from genome assembly GCA_945876305.1 of Bifidobacterium breve. Taxonomy (GTDB): domain Bacteria; phylum Actinomycetota; class Thermoleophilia; order Miltoncostaeales; family Miltoncostaeaceae; genus SYFI01. Next base: position 770 of record CAMCOB010000103.1, on the reverse strand, counting down.
CTTGGCGTCACCGGCCCTGACGGGGCAAAGCGCACCGTGAAGGTGACCCGCGGCGACGTGACGGTGCCGCTCGTCGAGGGCAAACTGGTGACCGCTCCCGATGGTTGCAAGGTCGCAGTGGTTTCGCTTGACCGCTTTGACCAGGGTGCGGGGGAGGCGGTTGCCGACGAGGTGGCGGCACTCCGTGCGAAGGGCGCCACCGCGGTCATCCTCGATCTGCGTGGCGACCCGGGCGGGCTCCTGGACGAGGCCGTGGCGGTTGCGGGCAACTTCCTGAAGCCCGGCGACGTTGTGGTGTCCACCAAGAGCCGTACCTCTCCCGAAGAGGTGCTGAAGGCCGATGGCGATCCCATTCCGGCCAGTATCCCTGTCACCGTGCTGGTGGATCGCAACAGCGCAAGCGCTTCGGAGATCGTGACCGGGGCCCTCAAGGACAATGGCCGCGCACTCGTGGTGGGCACTCCCAACTTCGGCAAGTCGGAGGTGCAGGTGACCATCCCCACCACCGACGGTGGCGCGGTAAAGGTGACGGTGGCCGGCTACCTCACCCCCAAGGGGACCGACATCGGCAAGAAGGGCGTGCAGCCGGACGTCCGTGCCGTTGATGATCCCCGCACAGGCGCCGACGAGGCGCTTTCGGTGGCGCTTGGGCACGCCTGTACCGGAAAGGCCTAGCTCGTGACCCGCGGCCGCACCGGAGCCTCGTTTGTCGCCGAGCTGGTGCCGCATGGCCGCGGCATGGCACTGCGCCCGGCATTTGAGGCCGGGCC
>CAMCOB010000102.1 GCA_945876305.1 Bifidobacterium breve | reverse complement strand
GTGAGGCCCCACTCGCCGTACGGGCCAAGCATGGTGCTGCGGTGATCGACGTACCAGTGCTCGACGATGTCGTCCTCGAGGTCGAGGCAGTCCGGCAGCACTCGACGAAGACGCTTCTCGTCCATGCGGTAGAAAAATGCCGACCAACGAGAGTTCGTGTAGGTCAGCGGCAGCGTGTCGATGTCCCAAATCGGGTCAACGAGGCTGTAGATAAACGCGGTCTTCTCGTCACGATCGACGGGAGACGGCGGGATCTCACCGGTCTCATAACCGGGGATGTAAGTAACGGCGAACTGGTCAGCCACTACGGATCCTTTCGCTAATGGAATCACCCCAAAAGGGATGACTGATGGGGGCAAGATAGCGAGGAGTTCGTGGCAAGTGGTGCGAACGGTCGCCTCTGTTCCATGTATGAAACGTTACGAACTCACGCTGAATTTCGGACCAATTGTCCGCGTTATGTCCAGATCCCAGTCACTGTGCGGCAGGTGGGGGTGGAGAGGTGCGCCGCCTCGGGCCGGATGGCGCCAAGGGCGCTGCCCATGGGGCGTACGAGCGACATGATCTTCACCACGTCGTCGGTGTGCGGCGCGTGGATTCACTGGCTGTTGCCGATGTGTATACCCGCGAGCCCGAGCCCATCGAACACGATGCGCTCGCCGGACGCGTGCTCACCGCAACCACCACTCAGGACGGCAAGGGCCTCATCCGCACAACGGCCATGTCGGGACGGCACGTCGGCGCCCGATGTGGCCACGCAGAATCGTCTAGCGGTCGTGATCCTTGGCGAGGCTCGCGAACTTGGCGTAGGTGCCCATAAATGCAAGCTTCACGCGGTCGGTCGGGCCATTACGGTGCTTGGCCACGTTCACCTCGGCGATGCCCTTGCTCTCGCTGTCGGGCTCGTAGTAATCGTCGCGGTAGATCAAGAGCACCATGTCGGCGTCCTGCTCGATGGCGCCCGACTCACGCAGGTCGGAGAGCATCGGGCGCTTGTCGTTACGGGCGTCAGGCGACCGGTTCAGCTGTGACACCACGATGATCGGCACCTCGAGGTCGCGCGCCATCATCTTGAGCCCACGCGAGATTGCCGATATCTCTTGCACGCGGTTCTCATCCCGCCGCCGCAGATTGGGTGCGCCCTCCATCAGCTGGATGTAGTCCACGATCACCAGGCCCAGGCCGTGCTGGGCCTTCAGGCGACGCGCCTTTGTGCGCATCTCGGCAACGGTCATACCCTCGGAATCGTCGATAAAGATATTAGCCTTGCTCAGGCGGTCTGCGGCCTGGCTCACGCGCGGCCAGTCGTCGGGCGAAAGACGGCCACTTCGCATGCGCGAGGCATCAACCATCGCCACCGAGCACAGAAGTCGCTGAGTCAGTTCCTCGCCGCTCATCTCCAGGCTGAACATGGCGACTGTCTTGTCTTCGGCCAGCGCCACGTGCTCGGCCATGCACAGGGCGAGCGCGGTCTTTCCCATCGACGGCCGGGCGGCCACCACGATGAGGTTGCCGTCGCGAAAACCACCGGTCAGCTTGTCGAGGTCCTCAAATCCGGTGGCGAGACCCGTGACCTCGCTGCCCTGATCGCTGGCGGCCACGAGCCGCTCCATACTGCGCATCACCAAGTCGCTGGTACCCACGAAGTCGCCACGGGTGCGCTTTTTCGTGAGGTCGTACACCAGGTTCTCGGCGCGCTGCACCATGTGATGCGTCTCACCCTCGCGCTCGGCGACGATGCTCTCGATCTCCTGCCCGATCTGCAGCAGGCGTCGCTGGGTGGCGGCATCGCGTACCAGTTCGGCATAGGTGCGGTACGACGCGGCGATGTACGGCGTGGCCATCAGATCGAGCACCGCGTCACGACCGCCGGCCATTTCGAGGTCACCCGACTTGGTCAGTTGTTCAATGACCGTGATGGGCTCGATGGGCTCACCAACCTGAAACAGGTCGGACACGCCCTGAAAGATGCGACGGTGCCCCTCGCGGTAGAAGTCGTCCACGCTCACAAAGGCCATGGCCTCGGCAACGTTGCCGCCCACGTCGATGAGAGACGCCAGGAGGAACTGCTCGGCCTCCTGGTTCTGCGGCGGCGGGATGTGGCCGCTGGCCGACGCCGGCAGGCCGCTTCCCGTCCGGGTCAGTGCTCCGGTGTCGGAGCCCACTTCCGTCTACTCGTTATCGGTGAGCGGGCTGACGATCGTCTTGACCTCGGTGATGCCACCCTCGCCCAGATCCACGGGCACCACGTAGGTGCCGGCCGAGCGGATGGGAGGGTCAACCGAGATGTGGCGACGGTCAATGCGCACGCCACGTGCCTCGAAGATGGCCTCAGACACGTCACCCGACGTGATGGAGCCGAACAGACGTCCGTCAGCGCCAGCCTTGGCCTTGAGCGTGAGGATTGTGCGACCCAGGAGGTCGGCGAGCTCAATGGCCTCTGCCGCCTGCTTGGCACGCGCTGCTGCGCGCTGCTCGGTGGTGCGCTGCACCTCGGCAATGCGCGCCGCGGTGGCGACCTCGGCAAGCCTGCGGGGCTCGAGGTAGTTGCGCATGTAGCCACGGGCCACGGTGACCACGGATCCGGCATTGCCGAGACCGCGGATGTCTTCAAGAAGGATCGCCTGCATCGTGTCTTCCTAGAACGGGATGTCGTCGTCCCCGGCGGGTGCCGGGGCCGGTGAGGAAAGGTCGCTGGTGTCAACCGGCAGATCGCCGCCGGGCGTGGCCGGGGCTGCCTGGGCGGACCAACCGCCACCACTGCCACCACCACCCTCGCCGTCGGCGCGGTTGTCGAGGAAGAAGACGTCGTTGGCGACGACCTCCACGCTCTGGCGCTTGCCGCCTTCCTTCGCCTCCCACTCCCTCCACTGCAGGCGGCCGTCGATACCGACGCGACGCCCCTTGCTGAGGTAGTTGGACACGGTCTCGGCCTGACGGCCGAAGACGGTGACGTCGAAGAAATTGGGCTTGTCGGTCCACTGACCGTCGTCCCCGCGTCCACGGCTGTTCACCGCGATGCGCATGGAGCACACCGGGTCGCCGCTGGCGAGGTGACGCACCTCGGGGTCGCGGGTGAGGCGGCCTACGAGTGTGACGCGGTTGAGGTCTGCGGCCACCGGGGGCTCCTAGCGGTCCCGGTCGCGGCGACGGCCGCCAGCGGCGCCACCACCACGTCCGCCACGGCCGCCACGGGGGCGCTCCTCGGCGGGGCGGTCGTCAACCGGAAGCGGAACGCCGTTGGCCTTGGCGGACTCAAGCTCGGCGTCCGACAGGCGGAACGGCATGGCCCGCAGCACCACTTCCTTGCTGATGGAAAGGATGCGGCAGACCTCGTCGATCGCAGCAGGCTCGGCCTGGCACGTGACGATGACGTACACGCCGTCAGTCTGCTTGCGCACGGGATAGGCGATGGGGCGACGGCCCCACTCGGCGACATCGTCCACGGTACCGCCGGCCTCGTCGATGAGTGTGCTCACGCGCGAGATGATCTCCGCGTGCTGCTCGCCATCGGCCTCAGTACTGAGGATCATCATGATCTGGTACGGGTGAATCGCCGGTCCTCCGGGCTGGTTCTCATGTGGGCTGCTGCGGAAGCGGGGTGGTGCACAGGGCACCCGTCCGCCCGCGGGCAGGCGAGAGACTATACCAGTGCTCTGTGGCCGATCACGCGCATCCGTGCGGGCATGCGCACAGCGGCGTCACACGAGTGCCGCCGGGGGCCATGTTTAGCATCGTGCACATGGCGAGGACATTCATCGGCTTTGCATCAGTGACCGCCGCAGCGGCAGTTGGCGCAGCCATCGTGCGTGCCCGCCGCGACGACGATGAGCCCCCGGGTTCACAGGCCCATGCGCATACCGACACCGTGCGCGCCCTCGACGCCGCACGCGATCGCCTGCGCGCCACTGTCGCACCCCGCGCGGCAGTGGATGATGCCGTCGGCTGATGGGTTCCGTGGCGACCCCGGGCGCCTCGCGGCCACGGGCGGTGATGCCAGCATCCGGCCAATGAACCGAATCGCCTCCCTCGCGCTGGCCGCAGCCGTGCTGGCACCCGTGGCCATCGCCTCGGCGCAGGCACCGACATCGGCATCAACCCACTTTCTGGTGGTGGGTGATTGGGGCACGGGCAGCACCCAGCAGGCCGATGTGGCGAAGGCAATGTGCGCGAGCAACGCGGCCAACCCCGCCAAGTTCGTGATGACCGTGGGCGACAACTTCTATTCGCCCGACGGCGTGGCCACCGACGGCAACTTCTACCGACCCATGGCCTGCCTGCTGGCACAGGGCATCAGATGGCGTGCCGCATGGGGAAACCACGATCTGGGCGGCAATTCGACCGCCACGGTGCTGGGCGCACGTAAGCGGTATTACACCTACGCCGACGGCACCACGCGGTTCATCATGCTTGACGGCAACAATCCATCGTTATCCGCACAGCGCACGTTTCTTGAGCGCACGCTCAAGGCGGCAAAGGAGCCAGTGCGCATCGTCGCAATGCACCAGCCGGTCTATACGGCCGGCCTGCACTCGTCGTCGTACGAGGGCCGGCGGGCGTGGGAGCCCTTGTTCAAGAAGTACGGCGTTTCACTGGTGCTGTCGGGGCACAACCACAATTACGAACGCATTCGCACCGGAGGTGTGACGTACATCACCAGCGGCGGTGGCGGCGCCAGTCTCTATCCGTGCGTGCGCTCGCAGCCAGGACTTGTGATGTGCAAGCCCATCAATCAGTTCCTCGAGGTCGATTCGTCACCAGCCGGCATTGCGGTTCGTGCGGTGGGCGTCAAAGGCGACACCATCGATCAGGTGACTGTCCCCGTACGTGCGGCCAAGGCGACTGCCCGGGGCTGAGCGTTGGGCGTGGCCGGGCCGCAGCGCCCGCCGCCCCTTCGGAGAGGGGCGTCCATGCGAGGGCGACTGGGCCACTCGCTACTTCCCGCGTTCCTGAGATGTCCCCCCGCTTCGGGGCGCTCTCGCAGTATCTCTTGGTGGGGCTGTGGCCGGCCAGACCTCAGGCGTCATCACCGCATGCGAATGCAACGGCTTCCTCCGGCGTGTCAGCGATTC
>CAMCOB010000101.1 GCA_945876305.1 Bifidobacterium breve | reverse complement strand
GCGTGGTATCTCGGCGGCCTGAACTTCCAGGTGGAACATCACTTGTTTCCCACCGTGTCGCATGTGCACTACCGGCGCATCTCGCCGATCGTTGAGGACATGTGCGCGCAGCATGGCCTGCCGTACAACAACAACGCCACGCTGATGGATGCCCTGCGCTCCCACTCCAGGTGGCTCAAGCGCATGGGTGAGCGCCCGCCGGTGACCGCCTAGCACCACGCCGTTCGGGTGCGTCGTGCATGCTTCGCGGCATGCACGACGACCTGAGTGACACACACCGCGAGATCCGGGCCCTGGCCCGTGATTTCGCGGAGGGCGAGATTGCCCCCAATGCCTCGGCGTGGAATGAGCAGCAGCATGTCCCGCGTGAGGTGATCAAACAGATGGGGGCCCTCGGGCTGCTGGGCATCGTGGTACCCGAGGAGTACGGCGGGTCGGGGCTTGACGCCACGTCGCTCGCGCTCGTGATGGAGGAGGTTGCCTGTGCCGATGCCGGCACCTCCGTGGCAATCGCTGTGCAGAACGGCCTGGTGGCATCGCCCATTGTGCGTGCGGGCACCGAAGACCAGAAGCATGAGTGGCTGCCCCGTATCGCCAGTGGCGAGATGATCGGCTGCTACGCACTCACCGAGCCGGGCGCGGGATCGGACACCGCATCGCTCTCTACGAGGGCCACCGAATCGGGCGATGGCTGGAACCTCACTGGCACAAAGCAGTGGATTACGAATGGTGGCATCGCCGACGTGTTCGTCATCTTCGCCCGTACCGGTGGCGATGGTGCCAGCGGCATCAGCGCGCTGGTGACGCCGAAAGCCGACGGGCTGCTGGTGGGCCGTGAGATCCCGAAGATGGGGCTGCATTCCTCGTCGACGGTTGAACTCGCCTTCGATGGGCTGCACGTTCCGCGTTCCGGCCTGCTGGGCGCCGAGGGTGAGGGCCTCAAACTGGCACTGGCCACCCTCGATGGCGGGCGTATCAGCGTGGCCGCCCAGGCCGTGGGCATCGCCCGGGCAGCACTCGAGCTCGCGGTGACGTATGCGTCGGGGCGTCAGGCATTTGGTGGCCCCATCGCCCGGTTTCAGGGCGTGCAGTTTCCCATTGCCGACATTGCCGCGCAGGTTGATGCCGCGCGCCTTCTTACGCTGCATGCCGCGGGGTTGCGCGATGCCGGGCATCCGCACGGGGCGGCCGGGGCCAAGGCGAAACTGTTCGCATCATCGGTGGCCGTGCGTGCGGCCGACGTCGCTGTGCAGACCCTCGGTGGCTATGGGTACTCACGGGAGTACAACGCCGAGCGGTACTACCGCGATGCGAAGATCACCGAAATTTATGAGGGCACCAGCGAGATCCAGCGGCTGGTCATCGCGCGCAGTCTGTTCGGCGACGCCGCGCGCTGATGGCTAGATGCTCACCTCGGTGCCCAGGTGGATGACCTGGCCCGGGGGGAGGCGGAAGAAGTCAGCCGACTTCGCAGTGTTGCGGTGCATGGTGCCGAACAGGCGCTTTTGCCAACGGGGCAGACCAACGACGTGGTCGCGCTCGATGACCTCATCTGCAGAGAAGAGCCCCATGCCCACGAGCCCGGCGAGAAACGCCCACCGCGCCGTCTTGCCGCGGAGCGTGCGTCACGCGAGCGCCGACAGCGCCAGCACGCCGCCTTCGCCCTTGTTATTCGCGCATCAGCTGTGCGCCGCGACTCGCCGTCGCCTGTTGGCAGATGCACGGTGTTGCTCCCCGTTGCGCGGGCGGTTGTACATCCGGCCAAAGCAGTTGCGTACCCATTATCCACCGGGCCATGAGGTCGCAGCGTGTCGGATGGCACCGTTGCGTAGCCCTGAGAATCGGGGCGCCCGGCAGCCTGACTCCTCCGGAGGAACCGCATGAACGCAGTGGCCATCGACACCGTCTGGGTGGTCGTTGCCGGATGTCTGGTGCTGCTGATGCAGGCTGGGTTTGCTGCGCTCGAGATGGGCCTCTCGCGTATGAAGAACGCGGGTGCGGTGGCCGCCAAGGTCATCGTCAACTTCGCGCTTGCCCTCGTGGTGTTCTGGGCCATCGGATATGCGATTGCCTTTGGCGATGGCAGTGGGTTCGCCGGTGCCACGGCGTGGTTCATTGATATCGGCAACAGCCAGGGCGTGGCGGCGCTCTCGTACTCGGGCATTGACGAGACCACCAAGTTCTTTTTCCAAGCCATGTTTGCCGCGGTGGCGCTGGCCATCGTGTGGGGCACCATGCTTGACCGGGCACGGTTTGTCGCCTACCTGCCCTTCGCAATCCTGTTCGTCGGGCTCATTTATCCCATCGTCACCCACTGGGTGTGGGGCGGCGGATGGCTCTCCCAGAACGGGTTCCAGGACTTCGCGGGCTCCGGGGTGGTGCACATCACCGGGGCGTTCGCGGGTATCGCCGGCGCGATTATCGTGGGACCGCGTATCGGCAAGTTCCGGTCGGATGGAACCCCGAACCCCATCCCTGGACATTCGATGCCCATGGCCGTGCTGGGTGTGCTCATCCTCTGGGTGGGATGGATGGGGTTCAACGCTGGCTCGTTTTTGGGCGCCGTGGGTAAGCCAATCGGCACGGTGGTGGTTGTCACCAACCTCGCGGGTGCCTTCGGCGTGCTGGGTGCCGTGGTGATGTCGCGCCTTCTTCTGGGCACGTACGACATCGGGATGATGGGCAACGGCGCCATCGCAGGGTTGGGAGCCATCGCAGGCCCCTGCGCGTTCGTGGTGCCCTGGGCTGGTGCGCTCATCGGTCTGGTGGCTGGCTGCGCGATGGTGCCAATGGTGCTGCTGGTTGACCGCATGCGCATCGACGACCCAATCGGGGTGCTCGCCGGGCACGGCATGGGCGGGATTGTGGGGGTGCTCGCCGCCGGGTTCCTCACCACCACAGACGCCGCGGCCACGCTGGGCGGTCGTCCTGGCCTCTTCTACGGCGGCGGCGCGGCCCAACTGGGGTGGCAGGCGATCGGCATGGTGTGCATCGCTGCATTCGCCTTCACCGCCGGGTACGCGGCGTTCTGGCTTATCGAGAAGATCATCGGTCTCAGAGCATCAGAGTCCGACGAGATGGCTGGACTCGATATCTCAGAGCACGGCATGTTTGGGTACCCGGAGCGGTTTATTGAGGTCATTGGCGCCGAGCCGGAGGATGCCCACTCCCACGTGGGTGGATCGCTGCACGCCTGATCCGGCCTGCAGGTGCCGCCACTGGGCACACTGCTGACGTGCTTGTGCTGTTTGATATCGACGGGACCCTGCTTCACGGCGCGCCGGAGGGGCATGCCCACGCGATGGCCGATGCCATGCGCACGGTGTGGGGCGTACCGGTCGTGCTGGATGATGTGTGGGCCACCCAGCCGGCGGGTCGCACCGATCGCGAGATCGCCCGCCTGGTGCTGCGTGGTCACTCGGTCGCCGACGTCGCCATTGATGCATGCATGCGCGAGTGGATCGATCTCGCGTGCAGGGTGCACGCGCAGCTGGCCAATGCCCATCCACCGCCCGTGGCCGCGCCGGATGCCCAGGCCGTACTGGCGTCCCTGAAGGGGCAGGGGGTCGAATTGGCGCTGGTGACCGGGAACCTCGAGAAGATCGGCCGGGCCAAGGTGGCTGCAGCGGGTCTCGGCGCATGGTTTGCGACCGGTGAAGGGGGTTTTGGATCCGACGCCGAGTTGCGCGCTGATCTGGTGAAGCTGGCGCGGGAGCGCGCCAGCGGACGGTATCCGGACGATCAGGTGGTGGTGATCGGGGACACCCCCCGAGATATCGCCGCCGCACGGGCTGATGGCGTGCGCGTGATCGCAGTGACCACCGGGGCTCACGATGCGGGGGCCCTTGCCGGCGCAGATGCCGTCGCTCCCCATCTCACGGGCGCTTTGGAGATTCTCGACCGCTGATCCGCATCCTGCGGGTTCGCCTCAGGGCGAACGGGGGAGGCCACCACTTCATCCCTGCGCATAAAGAGCGCCACGTGCCGTCGCCATAGCCTCGTCGGTGAATGGGGGCCGTGCACATGCACTGCTCTGGAATCGATGAAGGAGGGCAACTCCATGCGTCAGAGGTCACTCAGGTTGGGTGCCGCAGCAGCAGCAGTCCTGCTGCTTGGCATCCCCGCCCTGGCCGCTGCGGCAGAGGGTCCGTCCCCGACCGACGTCGCGGTCAACTCCATGTGGGTTGTGATTGCTGCGATTCTGGTGCTCTTCATGCAGGCCGGCTTCGCAATGCTCGAGATCGGCCTCTCACGCATGAAGAACTCCGGTGCGGTCGCCGGAAAGATCGTCATCAATCTTGCAATTACATTCCTCATGTTCTGGGCGATCGGGTTCGCGCTCGGTTTTGGTGATGGGAATGACTTTGTGGGATCCGCAGGCTGGTTCCTGGGCAACGCGGATGCGGCGGGCGACACCAACTCGCTTGGCCTCTTCGACTTCGGCAACGCCCTCGCGGCGTACAACCTCCCGGTTGAGGCAGTCTTCTTCTTCCAGGCGGTGTTCTGTGCCGTGTCGCTCGCCATCGTGTTCGGCACGATGCTCGACCGCACGAAGTTCATCGCATACATCATCTTCGGTGTCGTCTTCACCGGGCTCATCTACCCGATCGTGGCCCACTGGACCTGGGGTGGCGGCTGGCTCTTTCAGCAGGGCTTCCTCGACTTTGCGGGATCCTCGATCGTCCACTTGCAGGGTGCACTCGCAGCCATCGCCGGAACGCTCTTGCTGGGGCCGCGCCTTGGGAAGTTCCGGGAAGGAAAGCCACAGCCCATCCCGGGCCACTCGATTCCGCTCGCAATTCTCGGAGTGCTGATCTTGTGGGTCGGGTGGATGGGTTTCAACCCCGGTTCGTTCCTCGGGGCGGTCGGCTACAACTTCGCCGACGTGGCCATCAACACCAACCTGGCGGCGGCGGCCGGCGTCATTGGCGCCACCATCGGCTCGCTGGTCATGTTCAAAACGCTTGACGTCTCACAGATGGGCAACGGGGCCATCGCCGGTCTTGTCGCCATCACGGCACCATGTGCTTTCGTGGATCCGTGGGCTGCAGTGGTCATTGGGTTTGTCGTCGGCATTCTCGTGCCGGCGCTGGTTGTGCTGGTTGACAAGCTCAAGATCGATGACCCCATCGGCTGCATTCCGGTGCACGGTGTGTCGGGCGTTCTTGGCACCCTGGC
>CAMCOB010000100.1 GCA_945876305.1 Bifidobacterium breve | reverse complement strand
CTCGCTGATGTCCACCACGTCGGTGGGCGCGGTCACGTTCACCGGCGCATTCCAGTTGGTGAACGTGACCGCGTCCGACCCATTCGCGCCGCCACCCTTGACCTGCACGGGGTAGGGCTCGCCCACGGTCTGGATGGCCAGCGTGTACTCGCCCTTGGCGTCCTCGAGGAACACCACCGGGGTGCCGTTCACATCGCCGGTGCTCTTGACGGTCGCCCCGCCTTCGGGCGAGAGGAGGCCCTCGAGCAGGAAGTCCTTCTGGAAAAACCCACTGAGTCCGGCCAGCGTTACCCCGAGTAGGCCACCGGCATCGTCGAGCGAACCCGGATCTGCCGGCAGCAACAACCACTTGTCGCCGACGAGGCCGTCGATCTCCTTGCCTGCGGCTTTACCCTCGGCGCCTCCGCTGCCCAGCAGCGTGGCCCAGCCATCGCGGGACACCTTGAAGTAGGACTTGCCATCCACGAACACGATGCTGAGTTCAACGCCATTGCTGGTGATAGTTCCCTCGCTGGCGTTCGTTCCCAGCACGAGGTCGAGCGAGGACTCCACTCCCCCCTCGGTGATCGTTCCCTTCACGGTGACCGACGTCGCGGCCTTCGCCGCGGCCTGGCTCTTCGCGAGGATCTCCTCGGCCGGGAGCGTCCCGACGCCGTTGGGGGGCTGCGCTGCGGCGTCGGCTGCCGCAGTGGATGCGGCGGTGTCCGTCGTGCTCGAGCCGCAGCCAGCCAGCACCCCGCCGCCGGCGAGGAGGGCGACGGCTGCAGCAGCCGCTGCAGCTGTGCGCTTCATGGTGCGTTCCATTCGGGCTCCTTCATCCTTTATGGCCAAGTACGGGAGATTGGGCTAGGCCCGGAGCCCTTCAGTAGGCCCCGCACCTGACGCCGCGTGCAGGTGTGATGATTTTCGTTGAGGCTGTGGCCGTCACTCCGCTCACGGCCTCAAGCAGTGCTTTAAGGTCGACGGTATCAGCCGGTGCCACGGCGTTTACCGGGCCATTCCGATTCACCTGGGTTCCTGTCGGGTTCCGGGGCGGGCGATTACGCCCGGGGGTTCCCCCAGTGGTCGTCATGCACGAGCGTCCGCCATGGACGGCGGTTGGCAGCCATTGTGGGGGGCCCACCGGGAATTCGGTGGGAGAGCCGAGCGGGGTGATCATGGGGATCGGGCATCACTACGTCGAGCCCGGGGCAGCGCGCAAGGGCCTCTCCCACACGACGCCCGGGTCGCACGCCCTGGCCCCATGTCGATGGCGTGCACGGCCCGATTACCTGCTGCGCCCCTGATTCGGGGCCGAGGGCGATGGGGGCGTCCCATCAAGCAGCGCGATGCGAAGCGGGAAGAACGGGATGAGTGCGGACACAATCATACGAACCCATGTCCGCATGATTGTGCCGCATTCATCAAGCCCCGTGCATCAGTTGCTGCTGGTGGTCCCCGTGGATGACGAGTCGCCACCGGCGATGGCACCGAAGTCGAGCGCGTCTGCCGGTGCCGTCACCGTGACGGGCTCATTCCACTTGCTGAACGTGACGACGCCGGTCCCGCCGGTCGTCTGCTTGACCTGCAGTGGGTATGGCTCGCCGGTCGTCGCCACTGCCAGCGTGCCGTCGTCATTCGACTCGGTCAGCAACACCACCGGTTGGCCATTGACGTCACCAGTGCCCTTCACCTTGGGGGAGGTGTTGTCGAGCAGCCCATCAAAGAGGCTGTCCATATCGGAGATTTCGCCGATGTCCTTGAAGCTGTCCGCTGCCGTCCCGGTGCTGGGAACGGTGAACCACTTGTCGGCGAGCAGGGTGCCGACGGCGCCACCACCCGTGCCGATCTGATCGAACAGGGCCTTGGGGGCGTTGAGGTAGAACTTGCCGTCCACCCTCAGAATCTTGACCGTCACGCCATTGATTCCGACGGTGCCACTTGCCACGCCATCACCGAGCGCAAGGTCGAGGGTGATGGTGCCGGAGTCATCTGGCACGGAGCCACTGACGGTCACCGACGTGGCCGCCTTGGCCGCGGCCATCGACTTGGTGAGGATCTCGCTGGCCGTGAGCGAGGCGACTCCGTTATCGGTCGTCGAAGCGCTTGTGACACTGCTGCTGGCCGACGACGAGTCGCCACCGCAGCCGGCAACACCAAGGCCTCCGGCCGTGAGGGCGATTGCCACCAGCGATACACCGAGGCGCCGCTTCATCATTGTGTTCAAAGGTTTTCCTCTCGTGGATGCAAGGTCGGGAGTTCGTTGTACAGATTTTAGGTGCGATGTCGTCCGTCGAGCGGGACGATTAACCAAGCTCCGAGATGTCGAGTATGTCGGTTGGCGCGGTCACGTTCACCGGCGCATTCCAGTTGGTGAAGCTGATCTCGCCCGACCCCTGCGCGCGACCACCCTTGGCCTGCACGGGGTAGGGCTCGCCGACAGTCTGGATGGCCAGCGTGCTCTCGCCCTTGGTGTCCTCGAGGAACACCACCGGGGTGCCGTTCACATCGCCGGTGGTCTTGACGGTCCACCCACCTTCCGGTGAGAGGAGGGTCTCGAGCAGGAAGTCCTTCTGGAAAAACCCACTGAGTCCGGCCAGCGTCACCCCGAGTACGCTACCGGCCTCGCCGAGCGAACCCGGTTCTGCCGGCAGCAACAACCACTTGTCGCCGACGAGGCCGTCGATCTTGTTGCCTGCGGCTTTGCCCTCGGCGCCCGCGCTGCCCAGCAGCGTGGCCCAGCTACCGGAGGACGCCTTGAAGTAGGACTTGCCATCCACGGCCTTGACGCTGAGTTCAACTCCCTCGGCGGTGATGGTGCCCTCGCTGGCGCTCGTTCCCAGCACGAGGTCGAGCGAGGACTCCACTGCCCCCTCGGTGATCGTTCCCTTCACGGTGACCGACGACGCGGCCTTCGCCGTGGCCTGGCTCTTCGCGAGGATCTCCGTGGCCGGGAGCGCCTCGATGCTGTTGGCTGGCATGTCAGGAGGATTGGCAGCGGTCTGTGCAGCGGTCTCGCTGCTCGATGAGCTCGATCCGCAGCCGGCGAGCACACCGCCGCCAGCCAGCAGCGACAGGGCAAGTGCTCCCGCGGCGATCCTGCGCGTCATCATGCGGTCCATTTCACCCCCTTTCGGTTTCACCACGCGCGGGTTGTCAGCAGGCCCTAATTCGTGGTTTGTCCTGACGCCGATGTGTCGCCCACCGTCGCGAGCTTGCTGACATCGATCACCTCGGTGGGTGCGGTGACGCTCACCGGTGCGTTCCAGTTGCTGAAGGTCATCGTGCTCGAGTCGCTCGCGGCCTCAGCCTTGATCTGCACGGGGTAGGGCTCGCCCACGGTCTGGATGGCCATCACAGCGCCATCGCTCGTGTCCTTGAGGAACACCACCGGAGTGCCATTCACATCGCCGGTGCCCGAGACGGTGAACGTGCGCTCAGCCGAGAAGATGAAGTCCTTGAAGAAGGGGTCCTTCTCGATGAACATGCCGATGGTCGAGAGGGCGAGCCCGACCAGGCCAGCGTCCTCGTCGAGTGAGGCCGCATTTGCCGGAAGCACCAACCACTTGTCGCCGACGAGGGCTGCGATCTCCTTGCCTGCTTCCTCGCCCGGGCCCCCTGCGGCTCCCAGCAGCGTGGCCCAGCCATTGCCCGGCACCTGGAAGTAATTCTTCCCACCCACGGACTTGATATTCATCGCAGTGCCGTTTGTGGTGATCGTGCCCTCGCCGGAGTCTGCCCCCAGCACCAAGTCGAGCGAAGTATCCTGGCCCCCCTCGCTCATCGTTCCCTTCACGGTGACCGACGTCGCGGCCTTCGTCGCGGCCTGGCTCTTCGCGAGGATCTCCGTGGCCGGGAGCGTCCCGACGCCGTTGGGGGGCTGCGCTGCGGCGTCGGCTGCCGCAGTGGATGCGGCGGTGTCCGTCGTGCTCGAGCCGCAGCCAGCCAGCACCCCGCCGCCGGCGAGGAGGGCGACGGCAGCAGCAGCCGCTGCAGCTTTGCGCTTCATGGTGCGTTCCATTCGTGCTCCTTCATTCTTCATGGTCAAGGGTGGGAGATCGGGATAGGTCCGGGGCCCTTCAGTAGGCCCCGCACCTGACGCCGCGTGCAGGTGTGGTGACTCAGGTTGTGGCGGTGACCGTCTCTCCGGCCCCGGCCTCAAACAAGCTTCAAATTCGACGGTATCAGCCGGTGCCACGGCGTTTACCGGGCCATTCCGATTCACCTGGGTTCCTGTCGGGTTCCGGGGCGGGCGATTACTCCCGGGGGTTCCCCCAGTGGTCGTCATGCACGAGCGTCCGCCAGGGGCGGCGCTTGGCAGCCATTGCGGGGGGCAGGCCCACCGGGAATTCGGTGGGATAGCCGAGCGGGGTGATCACGGGGATCTCCATCTCAGCGGGGATGTCAAGAAGCGCACGGAAGTCGTCCTCGGCGTACCAGTGGAAGACCGTCGGCACGGTGCCGAGCCCGCGGGCGCGTGCGGCCACCATCAGGTTCTCCATCGCAAAGCCCACCGACACCAGGTCGGCGACGCGCTCCCAATCGGCCTGATCATCTGGGAAGGCATGGCGTGGCACCACAAGGCCCGCGATCCACACCGGCACGTGCCGGTAGTTACCGAGCACCTGCTCGGCGTAGCCACGCGCCCACTCGGCGTGCTCATCCGGGCTCACATCCGGGCCAGCGGGCCGGACGGTCTCGAAGTACTTGGCGCCGCCGCGGATGACGATCTCGGCCACCGCCGCGCGCAGTTCCGCGTCGCGCACCACGATGAAGCTCCATGCCTGCGCCATGCCGCCCGTGGGGGCGAGGAGGGCCAGGCGGAGGATCTCGCTGATGTCCTTCTCATCCACCGGCTGATCGGTGTACGAGCGCACGCTGCGCCTCAGGCGGATCGCTTCATTGGCGTCCATGTACGCCTCCAAGGTCATGCGGGGCCACCTGCCCCGACCCGGAGATGATGCCAGCCACGGGGGGTGATGACCCGCAAACTGTGTCAGGCGGAGGTTTTGGCCTTTTTCTTTGCCTTGAGGCCCGATGCCGGTGCGAGCGCCTTTCGAATGCGCTCAGCCATGCGCTGCTCAAGCGTCGTGCGTGCAGCATCGGCGCCGTCACTCACCTTGCACCAGAGCTTGAGGGGCTTGGTATCAAGCGAAATCGCCGCCACAAGACCATCTGCGGCCGTATCGGGTAGTCCCACCTGCGATCCGGCGGGAATCTCGAGCGTCACCTTGTCGCCGCCAT
>CAMCOB010000099.1 GCA_945876305.1 Bifidobacterium breve | reverse complement strand
CTCATCGGTATCGCCATGTTTCTCATCGTGGCCACCGCCGAGTGGGCCGCCCTGCCCTACTTACGCCGGGGCACCCGCCCCGGTTCCAACTGACCCCGTACGAAGGAAACGCCGTGCCCCGAATCACACGCTCCATCGCTGTCGCTCTCAGTGCACTCGCAATCCCGGTTGCCCTGACAGGCTGCGGCGGCGACTCCGCTGGTGCCACGTCAACCAGTACGCGCACCGAGCAGGTGTCACTGGCGCTCGACTGGTACCCCAACGCCGACCATGCCGGAATCGAAACGGCCATCGTTGACCAGATCGCGGTGGGCGAGGGCGTGCAGATTGATCCGTCGGTGCCCAGCGATCCCACCACCAATCTGATGCAGGCGGCGGTGGGCAAGAAGGATCTGGTCATTACGTATGCACCCGAACTGCTGATCGCCCGGTCCAAGGGTGTACCCGTAAAGGCAGTGGGCGCCGTGGTTCCGGTGCCGCTGAACTCGATCATCGCCCGCACCGACCGCGGCATCACCACGCCCAAGGATCTTGAGGGCAAGACGGTGGGCATTGCGGGGGTGCCGAGCGACACCGCGCTGCTCGACACCGTGGTGCGAAGCGCCGGCGGTGACCCAGCCAAGGTGCAGACCAAGGTGGTGGGCTACAGCCTCTCCCCCGCGCTCGCTGCCGGCAAGGTGGACGCCATCATCGGTGGGTACTGGAACATCGAGGTACCCGATCTGCGCGCCAAGGGTGTACCGGTGAAGGTATTCAGGCTTGAGGATTATGGGGTGCCCGCCTACGACGAGCTGGTACTGGCAGCCGGCGAAGACACAATCCGTGACCGCCCCGAGGCCATCCGCCGGGCATTAGCCGCCATCGCAAAGGGCACCACAGCGGCGCAGGCCGACCCGTCCGCCGCGAGGGCTGCGCTCATCACCTCCAACCCTGATATCGCGAAGGGGCCGCTTGCCGCCCAGCTGGCAGCCACCCTGCCGCTGCTCGTGGCCAACGGAAAGCCGCTGGGGATGAACGTTGCGGCGTGGGACGCCCTCGCGAAGTGGATGAAGGCGAAGGGCCTCGTGACCACCGAGGTGTCAGGGTCCGCGGCCGTGGACACCACGCTGCTTCCGGAGGCATCACAGTGACCGATGGAATCTTCCCACTCATCATCGAGACCGGTATCGGCGTTGACCTCACCGGTGACGACGCGACAAAGGCCGCAACCCGCGCGGTGGAGGACACAATCCGCCGCGTGCTGTTTCCCCGCCTGCGTGAACTCCTTCCCGACAATGACCGGGCGAACATGAGGGTGGAGGCCACCATCGCGGTGCCGGGGGCCGATCGAGTGGACATCGCCGCCGTGCGGGCGAGGTTCCCGTATGGGCAAGTAACGGTGACGACGATGGAAGGCGGCCACCGGCAGCCGAACGGCTTGAGGGACGACTCCGGCCACGAGGGAGTGATCCTGATCGCCGTGGCCGTCATCTCGGTGGGCTGGTAGCGCCGAACCAGCCACGCCGAAAGCAGTACGCGCCAAGAAACCCGGGGTCAGTCCCCGGTGGGGGTCAGTCCCCGCTACAAAAGTGCGCGCTTTGCACCAGGTCAGCCCTAGCACCGGGGTCAGACCCCGGTGGGGGTCAGTCGCCGTCACAAATGTGCACGCGCTGCGTACGCCCCGGCGAGAGGTGGGTCTATTGGCTAAGTGCAGCTTCTGCGGGGGTCAGTCGCCGCTACAAACGTGCACGCTTTGCATCAAGCCAGTCACGGGGGTGGGGTCTGACCCCGGTGGGGGTCAGTCGCTGCTACAAAAGTGCACGCGTTTGGTTGGCACGGACTTGGCACTGGCCGGGGACTGATGCGCCTTTTTTCCCGGCGCTCACGACGTTGGTGCCCCTGCAGTTAGAGGGGCGTTCCTGACCGGAGGGTCACTCCGAGATGCTCGCGCAGCATAAGGGCCGCGATCCGCTCCACACCTGGGGCGGCGGCGGGCGAGACCGCGTCGGGGGCCTCCGCAAGCGGGCGTGCCAGCAGCGCGACCAGGGCATCGGCCGCAGCCGGGTCGAGCGCCTCGGCCCCTGACCCGACCACGCACGATGGGCACACCCCACCTCCCGCAGCAGCAGAGAAGCCCACGAGTGGAGGGGGTCCGCTGCACGCGGCACATGAGCCGAGCTGCGGCACCAGACCCGAGACCGCGAGCAACTTCGCCTGCACCCCCAACACGTACGGGTCGAGCCGGGGTGGTGTGTCGCGCGCGGTGGTGCGTGCGATCAGTGCAAGAGCCCGCGTCACAAGGTTGTACGGGGCCTCGGCGTCCACCTGCTCGGGCACCACGCGCATGGCGATCTCCAACACCGAGCCGGCGGCCCGAAGGCGGTAGCCATCCATCCAGAGACCCGCCCCCGCATCAACCACCTGCGCCGACCGAAGTGTGAGCAGGTCGCCCCGACCCTCAGCGGCGCTCAGGTTGAGACGCACACCGGGTTGGAGCCGCCCGCCCTGCTTCGAGGTGGGCTTTCGTGCCCCCTTGGCGATGGCCGAGATTCGACCCATTCCAGGCGTGAGCAGGGTGAGGATGGCGTCCGACTCGCCGTATTTCAGCGTGCGGAGCACCACCGCCTCGGTCTCGATCAACGCCACCGATCAAGTGTCGCACCCCGATCGGGGGCGGTAGCCTGCCACCCATGCCCAAGGTCACTGTGTACTCAACCGAGCCCTGCCCCTACTGCCAGCGCGCCAAGGCGTTTCTCACGCAGAAGGGCATCGAATTTGAGGAGATCATGATCCCCCGCACCGATCATGAGGGTCGCGATCGCCTCGTGGCCGAAACTGGTGGCTACTCGTTCCCTCAGATCATCATCGACGGCCGCAACATCGGTGGGTGGGACGAAATGTCAGCGCTCGACCGCGCCGGCGAGCTCGAGGGGCTGCTGGCCTAAGCCGATGCCGCCCGGCGATCGGCAGCGGTGGGCACTCCTCGCACAGAGGTGGCCTGACGCACCGCATCACGCACCGCGGCACTTGCCATCTCGGCCGCGGCGTTGCCCACGATAATGGGATTCGCATCGGTCGCACCCGTTGCCACCGCAAACGCGATGTCGCCGTCAAGGGCCGTGCCGTAGGGGGCAATCGCCCTGGCCAGACCGGCGTGGGCCTGCCGGGCCACCTGAGTGCACTGAGCTTTATCGAGCCGCGCGTCAGTGGCAATGACCGCCAGCGTGGTGTTCGACATCTCAGCCAATCGATGATGCCGCGGCTCCTCCTCCATCAGCGCCCTGCGGGCATCAACAAAGCGCCCGTTCTCCCATGCTCCCGCGAGCACCTGCCCGTTCTCATCCAGCACATCACCAAATGCGTTGACGGCCACAAGTGCCGACACCGTGGCACCGCTTCGCAGGCGCACGCTCGCGGTGCCGATTCCGCCCTTGCACCAGTGGTCCCTGCCGTGGCACTTGCCGACGGTCGCCCCGGTGCCGGCTCCAACGCTGCCCACGGCATGCGGTCCGTCAGTGGCAGCCTCGGCGGCCAGGCGGCCCTCCGCTGCGCCCGGGCGGCGGGCATTGCCCGTGATGCCGAGATCAAACAGGGCGGCAGCGCTGACGATGGGCACAGTGGCGATACCCGTATCAACGCCCAGCCCCTGCTCCTCGCACCAGTGCATCACCCCGCTGGCTGCGTCCAGGCCGAATGCGCTGCCACCGGTAAGGAGGATGGCCGACACCAACGGCACCGTCGCCACCGGCTGCAGTAGGTCGGTCTCGCGCGATGCCGGCCCGCCGCCGCGCACATCCACGCCGCCGACAGTGCCCTGCGGAAGGATGATGGCTGTGCAGCCCGTGCCTGCATCGGCATCGGTCCAGTGCCCCACGAGAATTCCCGGAACATCGGTGAGCATCAATCCCCTTCCATCAGCGGCTGGCACTTTGGACACCAGTAGGTACCCCGCTGCGCCACCACGCCCTTCTCGATCGTCGTCTGGCATCGCGGGCATGGCTCCCCGCGGCGACGGTGTACGCGGAAGAGATCCTGCATGCCCCCGCGCTCCCCGTTGACGTCACGGTAGCGATCGAACGACGCTCCCCCTGCCGTGATGCCCATTCGCAAGCGGTCCCGGATCGCCCGGTGCAGTGCTGCCACCCGGGCGGCGGTGAGATTCCCTCCGGGCTCAGCGGGATTGACACGGGCCATAAACAGCGCCTCGTCGGCATAGATATTTCCCACACCCGCGACAATCCGCTGATCAAGGATGAGCGCCTTCGCGCAAGCGGTGCGCCCCCGCAGGCGGTCCCCCAGCCCGCGTGCCGTAAATGCTGCCGACATGGCATCGGGCCCGGTGCGCCCGGCCCAGATGCGCGCCCTGCCCTCGCGTGGCAGAAACCACGCGGTGCCAAAGCGCCGCGAATCGGCGAACGTCACGGAGCCGCCGCCCTCGATGCCGATCACCGCACGTGTGTAGGGCAGCGGCGGGTCCGGAACATCGTCGCTCCACAACAACTGCCCGGTCATCCTCAGGTGCAGGGTGAGCGCCTCGTCCCCATCGAGCTCGATAAACAAGTACTTCCCCACGCGATCAATGCGCTCGATCTGCCGTCCCTCCAGGCGCTCGGCGAAGGCACCCGGCTCCCACGGGTCAACAAGCCGAGGATCGCTCACGCGCGCGCCGCGGATCGTGCGCCCCACAATGCGCTCTGCCAACTGGCGCCGGATCGTCTCGACCTCGGGCAGTTCGGGCATCAGGCGCTCGTAATCACCCAGGCATCGCCCAGCAACTCCTCCGCCCGGCCGGCGAGCCAGTCGTCGGATGCATGGACGATCGCGAGCGCTTGCCCTGCCTCAACCGACTCGCCCGGCCCCACCAGCATCTGCACACCAACGGCGTGATCGAGCACCTGATCAGGATCCAACCGGCCGCCCCCCAGCCAGCGGACAGCCGTCCCGATGCCCGCTGCGTCCACGTGATCCACAGATCCCGCGTGCGCCGCCACGACCTCGCGTTTCAGCAGACAGGTAAGGATCAGATCGGGCTCAGAGAGCGCAGCCGGATCGCCTCCTTGCGCCTCCACCCAGCGTTCGGCGGCGGCGAGCGCCCGCCCATCTGCGATGGCAGCTCGGGCAGCGTCCGCTCCCCCGGCGTCCAACACGCCGGACTCCTCAGCGGCCCTGCCGGCAAGCGCCGCCACCCGGTCCACGAGGTGCGGATCGCCCTCACCCAGCAGCACGCTGGCACCAGCCACAATTTCGAGGCCCGGGCCGGCGGCCCCAGCCAACGGCACCGCGCGCA
>CAMCOB010000098.1 GCA_945876305.1 Bifidobacterium breve | reverse complement strand
ATCGGCCGGCTGAAAGAGGCAGGCGTGGTGTACGCGGCCTGGGAGACGGCGGAGGAACTCGACGCCATGCGCGCCGAGGCCCGGGCCAACAAGCAGGCCCCGGTGGTGCGTGGGCGCCGCGACTGGACGGCCGAGGAGATCGCCGGGTTCGAGGCCGAGGGGCGCACCCCGGTGTGGCGCTTTGCAGTGCCCCTGCCGGGCGAGACGGCCATCGAGGACATGATCCGCGGCACGGTCACGTTTGATCACGCGCAGATTGAGGACTTCGTAGTGGCGCGCTCCGACGGCACGCCCACCTACAACCTCGCCGCTGCCGTGGACGACATGGACATGGGCATCAACCGGGTTATCCGGGGCGAAGACCACCTGAGCAACACGCCCAAGCAGATGCTGGTGATCCGTGCGCTGGGTGCCGAGCCCCCGCAGTACGCGCACGTGCCGCTCATTCTCGGCACCGACAAGAAGCGGCTGTCAAAGCGCCACGGCGCGGCGTCGGTTGAGGAGCTTGAGGCCGACGGATTTCTTCCGCAGCCGGTGCGAAACGCCCTGGTGCTTCTGGGGTGGTCGTACGACGACAAGACCACCACGTTCACCCTTGAGGAACTCATCGAGAAGTTCGACGTCACGCGCGTGAGCAAGAGCCCCGCGGTGTTCGACCTGAAGAAGCTCGAGGTGATGAGCGGGCGCTACCTGCGGGCGCTCGACCCCGATCAGTTCGCCGACGACCTCATGGGGTTTCTCGAAAGCAGCGGATACCTTGCCGATAAGGGCGACGGCGCCGCCGATCTTGCGCGCCGGTCCGCGCCGCTGGTGCAGCGCAAGCTGAGCCGTCTTAACGAGTACGACCGCCTTGCCGGCTGGATGTTCCGCCCCCTTGAGTTTGAGGACGACGCCTGGGCATTTCTCGCGGGCGATGTGAAGCATGCAATCCAGTCGGTCGGCGGAGGGCTCGGGCGCATTGAGGTGCTGGATGAGTTCACCGTCGACAACATCAAAGATGCCCTGTCTGATCAGCTGCACGTACTGGGCATGACAGCACGTGAGTTCCTCGAGCCGCAGCGAATCGCCATTACGGGAACCACGATCTCCACGGGTATCTACGAGAGTCTTGAGCTGATCGGCCGCGACGAAGCCGTGGCCCGCTATCGATCCACCCTCGGCAGGCTTGCCGAGTCGTGGCAGGGGGGTGACGCATGATCGGACGCCTACTCACCGGTGGGCTGACCAGGGCCATCATGGTCCTGGGTATCAGTTTCTTCGCCGTGTATGGCCTCATCGCCGTGGTGCTGGGGAAGACCGGTCACGGTGATGCGCAGGCGGTCACCGCGGCGATCATGGGCTACCTGTTCATCGTCGGCATCGCTGCGCTGTGGGTGTACGAGCGCCGACGCTTGCAGAAGCCCGGGCCAGTCACCCAGGAGTTTCTGGGCAAGAGCCACGAGGTGGCCGAGATGGTGGGTGCACCCGTCACGGTGACAATCCCGAACATGCCAGAGGTAGGGAAGGGGCCGGGGCAGATCACCGTCGAGGCCTTTATCTCTGGCCCGGAGGGATCGGGGGAGGCCACTGTGGTGCTCGCGCGTCTTGCCAAGGGGTTTCAGGTGCTGGGTGCCGACCTTGATGTCGCAGGTGCCCACCGGTCGGTGACTGCGGGATACCGCCCAGGCGGCTGAGCCATGGCGGGGCGCTGGTAGCCTCGCCCGTACGGGACGTAGCGCAGCTTGGTAGCGCACCTGCTTTGGGAGCAGGGGGTCGCGGGTTCAAATCCCGCCGTCCCGATTGAGAGTGTGGTGGGGCAGAGGCTCTGCAGCCGCTGCCACGCCAAAACACCGAGGGCCGCCGGGGCGACGGCGCCGGGGGCCATTGTCTGAGTGGGCAGCGGCCCCTCGCCGTGCCTGTAAACCTCGGTGTCGGCGTGCGGGAGAGGTGCACGATGGCGTGGTATTGCTGGGGCAGGAACCCGCGACACATGCCGCACGCAGAAGTCTGGATACGATGGTCGGGACGGTATCCCTCAAATCGGAAGGTCATCATGCGCCCCCACATCTCCGCGCTTCTTGTGGCAGGTATCGCCGCAGGAGCAATATTCTCCTCTGGTGCGCAGGCCGCTCCGGCCCCGCTCGTGGTGACGGGCGAGTCCAACCCGGCCACCGACCCCGGGAATGTGCAGACCGCCGTCAATCTTGCCCGCCGCACGGTTGGCGGTTCGGTGCGCCTGATCGGCACATTCGATTTCGGCAACTGTTCGTTGTGCGTGGTCGTGCCGGGCCCCGTGGCCATCAGGGGAGTCGGTAACCCGGCGCTTCCGAACCCCGATCCGTCGAAGGTCACCACCATCCTTAATGCCGGGAGTGCGTCGATGGCGATCGTTGACACCGGACCCCCCACCGGGAAGGTGACGATTGAGAACGTGTGGTTTAAGGGGGCCAAGACGCTTGCGGTGATGGCGCTGCAGGTGAGGGGCACGCTGACCATGCGTAACAACCGCATCTCAGATGTCGTGCCGGGCAACGAGTTCCGATTTGGGATTGTGGGCGCAGAGGCACAGAGCATGCCGTCGGATATCGCGTCGGCCGCAGACCTCATTGCCACCGTGTACGGATCCGCTGATGGCCCGCGGTTGACCGGGGCAGTGGTGCTTGACGGCAACACGATCGACAACAACCTCCCGATGACGCGCGGCGACGACAACGCCGTTGCATTCGCCGGCTGTCATTTTCGGTCGATCACGGTGTCTGGCAATACCTTCCACGCAGGCGAGGCAGTGGAGATTGAGGGGTGTCGGGGCCTCAATGCGGTGTACCGGGTGACCTCCAACACCATCGTGCAGAGCTCCACGCCGTCGAACCTCGCGCAACTGACGGCATCACCTGGGTTTACTCGCCACGGTGGACATCCGGCGGCCATCAAGCCGCTTGACGCTGAGGCATCGCGCATCATCATCCGGGGCAATCGCATTGATACCCGGCAGGCGCCGCCAAGCGCCGTGTGCGTGATGACTGGCAACATCAACCCGGCCAGTACGACCCTGATCGAGGGAAATACGTGCTTGATGAATGGGCAGTTCGCGGCCATTCTCGGTGGCTGGGCCGGCACTCCCGGGTTCTTCCTCCCGTCGTTCCTGCACAACGCCACGATTACCGGAAATACGTTTCGGGGCAAGGCGCTGCTCGGGGTCGCATGGCTTGACTTCACGTACCTGAAGAACGCATCGCAGACCCTGATCAACGCCGCCAGCGGGAATGTGATGGTGGCCAACAATGACAGCGGCTTTGTCGCCACACGCGCTGCTGTGAACCTGGGCCCCGCCACCCATGGCAACAGCATCGTCCAGGGCATGCGCGGGCATGTGGTGGATCAGGGAGTTGGCAATACGGTGGTCGCTTCGCGGCCATAGTTTGAATCGCGTGCCCTGAGGCTCATGGCGTGAGCCTCAGGGCACCGAGTTCAGTCCGTGGTCATCGGCGCGCGCGCCGCTCTCGCCGTCGGAGTTGTGGGGGATTCGGGAAGTCATCGGACGGCCCGTCTCGTGCGAGCCGCCGGGCATGGCCCCGGCGCCACCGATCCGAAATGCCAAATGGGCCGCCCGCGACTGGGAAAGAAGCGAGCGACCCACCTGACACGGGAAGGATCGCACATGCGCGGTCAGGGGCAGCGTCTGCGTGCGGTGGCGGGCCAGATGCTGAGACCGGCAACCCACGTACCCCGGGTGCGGAATGTGATCCGTGCCGCCGCCGACGACGGAGAAGGGGAGGGAAATCCACGGGAGCCAGCGCGCGCGCTGGCTCCCTCAAGCAACTCCGTTTGACTCCCGTCGAGGGGACTAGCGGGAGTTGCCACCGCTCCTGCGGCGGCGTCCGGCTGCGGTGGGGCCATTGCCCCCGCTCCCGCTGTTTCCGGGACGCCCGCCCTGGAAGCCCTGCCCCTGCTGTCCGCTGCCACGGGGGCGACCCTGCCCCTGGCGCGGCGGGCGCTGACCCTGCTTCGGGCCCGACGCACCCCCACGGCTGGCGTGGTCGTGCGACGCGGGGTCGCCGGCCGTGGCCGTACGGAACTGATCTTCAAGCTTGAGCGTGCGGGTCATGTTGCGCATGTCGCCGAGGTGCTCGGTGCCCACAAAGGTGACCGCCACGCCCTGCTCGCCGGCGCGACCGGTGCGACCTGTGCGGTGCACGTAGTCCTCGGCGAGTCCGGGCGGGTCGAAGTTGATTACCTTGGCCACGTTGTCGACGTGGATGCCCCGGGCCGCAACGTCGGTGGCCACCAGGGTGGTCACACGCCCGGCCTCGAAGTCGGCAAGTGCGCGCTCGCGCTGGCGCTGACTCTTGTCGCCGTGCATGGCGGCCGCCTGCACCTTGCGCCCCTTCAGGTGGCGCACAAGGCGGTCGGCACCGTGCTTGGTGCGCACGAACACGAGGTTGAGGTCGTAGCCGGTACCGATCTCGCCCACCAGCTGGTCGAGCCTGCCGTCGCGCTCGACGCGCACAAACCGGTGCTCGATGTCGGCGGTCTTCTGGGCGGGCGGGGCGTGCTCGTGGCGCGCGGCGTCGTGGGTGTACATCAGCGCGATCCGGCCGGCCTCGCCATCGAGAGTGGCCGAGAAGAAGAGCGTCTGGCGGTCCTTGGGGCACTTGGCCACCACGCGGTCCACCGCCGGACGGAAGCCCATGTCGAGCATACGGTCGGCCTCGTCAAGCACCAGGATCTTGACGTTCTTGAGTGAGAAGGCGCCGCGTGACAGCAGGTCTTCGAGGCGACCGGGAGTGGCCACCACGATGTGCGCCTTGGCGGCGTCGCGGGCCTGCTTCTCGAGACCCACACCGCCGTACACCGCGCAGATCTTGAGTGCGCGGGCGTGTGCGATGGCGTAGGTGGATTCCACGATCTGCGTGGCCAGTTCACGGGTGGGTGCGAGCACCAGGGCGGCCGGGCGCGGTGCCTCGGCAGCGATGCGGTCGATGACCGGCACCATGAAGGCGAGGGTCTTGCCCGACCCGGTGGGCGACTTGGCCAGCACGTCGCGGCCGGCGAGAACGTCGCCGATCACCTTGGTCTGGATGGCGAAGGGCGCGGTGAATCCGCGATCTTCAAGGGCGCGGGCAACCGCGCTCGAAACGCCGAGATCGGCGAAGGACTGCTGTGACAATGCATTGCTCCTATGGGTGCGCCGGCCGCATGGGGCGGACGCGATTCGGGAGGTACTGCTCACCCGAACCGCCGTGTGGCGGGACCCAAGGAAGCGGACCTCTCGACCGGCGTGATACCGATCGACATGT
>CAMCOB010000097.1 GCA_945876305.1 Bifidobacterium breve | reverse complement strand
ATCTCGTCAAACCCATGGATGCGCCCAACCTCTTCGATGAGGTCGATCTCGCGCTGCAGGTCGGCCACGCGGTGCCAGGGCACTGTCACGGTGTGGGCATCTGCTCCACGATCGACGGCGCAGCCGAGGCGCTCCAGCGTTGTGGCGCTCTCGTCGGCAGTGATGTCCACGCCCAGGATGTGCCCCACCCGCTGGTGGCGCAGGGTAATGACCGGCGCCGCGGGTGACGGCTCGTGGGCGTCCAGTACACCGGGCACCAGCTTGGCACCGGCAAGGTCGGTGAGCAGGCGGCACGCCAGCGCCATTGCGTACGGCGGCAACTCGCGGGGCTGCCCCTTCTCAAACCGGGCGCTTGACTCGGTGCGCAGGCCCAGGCCAAGCGAGGTGCGGATGATGTTGGGACCATCGAAGGTGGCGGCCTCAAGCAGCACGCGGGTAGTGGAGCCCGACACCTCAGCGAACTCGGCGCCGAAGATGCCGGCGATCACGGCGGGCTTCCCGGCGTCGGCGATCACCAAGTTGTCGGTGCCAAGCGTGCGCTCCTGGCCATCGAGCGTGACGATCTTCTCGCCGTCGGTTGCCCGGCGCACCACAATTGCCGGCCCCGCCAAGTGGTCGAGATCAAAGGCGTGCAGTGGCTGCGCGGTAAGCAGCATCACGTAGTTGGTGATGTCCACCACGTTGTTGATGCTGCGCATACCCGCGGCATCCAGGCGGCGCGCCATCCACTCGGGCGACGGGCCCACCGTGACGTCCACCAGCACCCGGGCCATGTAGCGCGGGCACAGGTCGGTGGCCTCCACCGTCAGGGAGATGTGGTCGCCTACCTGGCCGGGGCCATCCTCCGCTGGCAGTGCCAGATCGAGCGCCGGAAGGAGCTCGCCCGTGATGGTGTGCACCTCGCGGGCGATGCCGTAAATGCCCTGGCAGTCGCCACGGTTGGGCGTGAGCTCGAGCTCGAGCACGGTGCCCGGCGACGGCAGGGAGTCGAGAATGGGAGTGCCGGCCACGAGATCATCCGGCAACACAAGGATGCCGTCGCTCTCGTCGGCGAGTTCAAGCTCGGTGGCCGAGCACACCATGCCGAGGCTCTCGACCCCGCGCAGTTTCGCCTTGCCCAGCTTCTGGCCTCCGGGCATCACTGCACCCGGAATTGCCACGGCCACGGTCTGACCGGCGGCCACGTTGGGTGCGCCGCACACGATCTGCCGGGGCTCGTCGTGTCCGGTGTCAATGCTCAGTACATGCAGGCGGTCGGCGTCGGGGTGCTGATCGCAGGTGAGTACCTTGCCCACAAGGAACGACTCGCGGTTACCCGGCGTATCGGCAATGCCGCGGGTAATCACCTTCTCAACGGCGGTACCGGTGGCGGTGAGGCGCTCGGCGATCTGCTCGTCGGTGAGCGAAGTGGCGATCTGCTCGCGCAGCCACTCGAGGGGCAACTTCATGAGAACTGCTCCAGAAAGCGCAGGTCGCCCTCGTAGAGCAACCGGATGTCGCTGATCTGATGACGGATCATGGCGATGCGGTCGAGCCCGAACCCGAAGGCGAAGCCGGTCCAGCGCTCGGGGTCGTAGCCCACGTTGGCGAACACGTTCGGGTCGACCATTCCGGCACCGGCGACCTCGAGCCAGTCGGTACGCCCATGGCGGTCGGTCCAGGCCACGCTCACGTCAACTGAGGGCTCGGTGAACGGGAAGAAGTGCGGGATCACCCGCACGTCGCGGTCGCCCAGGAGCTGCTGCAGGAAGTACGTGATGGTGCCCTTGAGGTTGGCGAAGCTGAGCCCCTCGTCAACGGCAAGCCCCTCCACCTGATGAAACATCGGGCTGTGCGTGGCGTCAACATCGTCGCGGCGGTACACGGTGCCCGGGGCGATGACGTACACCGGCGGCTCGGTGGTCTGCATGGTGCGGATCTGCACCGGCGAGGTCTGGGTGCGCAGCAGCACCTCATCCTGCTCACCGCCCGCGATGAAGAACGTGTCGCTCTCACTGCGGGCCGGGTGGCCATCGGGCGTGTTGAGCGCGGTGAAGTTGTTGAAGCCGGTTTCGATCTCGGGGCCATCGGCCACCGAGTAGCCCATCCCAAGAAAGATCTCCTCAACCTCAAGGCGAACCTGAGTGATGGGGTGCAGCGCACCAAGGGCGAAGTGGTCGCCCGGCAGGGTCACATCGGCGCGGTCGGCGAGCAGCGCACTGCCCATGGCTTCGCCCTCAAGCGTGGCGTGGCGGGAATCGAGCGCGGCTTCGATGGCCTTGCGGGCGGCGTTGCCATCCTTGCCCACCCGACCACGATCCTCAGGGGCCAGCGAGCCGATCGATCCCAGCACCTCGGTGAGCGGCGCCTTACGACCCACAAACCGCACGCGGGCCTGCTCAAGGGCATCTAGGTCGGCGGCGGCGGCGATGCTTGCAACGGCCTCGTCGGCGATCGCCTGGAAGTCGGGAATCTGGCTCATGGCCGGGGGATACTAATGCACTGCCGCACCCGCTCGGCCATCAAGGCCGCACCGGCAGCCGACACGTTGAGCGACTCAGCGCCCTCCCCCTGCGGGATGGTCACCTCCACCACTTCAAGTGTCTCGCGCAACTCATCCATGACCGGATCAAGACCCGCGCGCTCGGCGCCCAACGCCAGCACCGTGGGCACCGTTAGGTCAACGTCCCACGGAGCCGCTCCGCCGTGTGCCACAGCGGCCACCACACGGAACCCCTCGCGGGTTGCCAGATCGGCCGGGGTCACGCCCTCGAGCACCGGCAATGCAAACGTGGCACCCATGGCCGCACGTACGGCGCGCGGGTGCGCGGCATCGGCCGAACCGGGGCCAAGTGCCAGCCAGTCGGCACCAAGTGCCGCAGACGTGCGTACCAGCGTGCCCACGTTGCCGGGATCGGCCACACCGGCGAGATACACCCCGAGCGCCGGCGGCATCACCACGGTGCGAAAGTGGTGCGGCCCCGACTGCGGGAAGATGGCGATGATGCGCGGCGGCTGCGCGAGCGTGCTGGCGCCGGCCATCAGCTGAGTGGAGGCGCAGTAGCGCTCGCTGAGGCCGACCGTCGCGAGAAGCCGTGGGTCGTCGGACCCAACCCGCTCCTCGTCAACCAGCAACATGACCGGCTGAATACCGTGGTCGAGTGCCGACTGCACAAGGTCCTCGCCCTCGGCCACGAAGAGGCGCTCTTCACGGCGTGTGCGCTTCTGCTGCAGGCGGCGCAGGTGCTGGAGCGCGGGATTGCGCGACGAGGTCACGCGGCGGAGCGACGGATCGCGTCCGCCGCTCCGCTCGTGATCAGATTCGGTGCCTGTGGTCAGACGGCGGCACGGGCGTCGGCGGCCCGCGCACACAGTGCGGCGAAGTGCTCGGGCTCGTGGATCGCGAGATCCGCGAGCATCTTGCGGTCGAGCTCCACACCGGCAAGGCCGAGGCCGTGGATGAACTCCCCGTAGGTGAGTCCGTTCAGGCGGGCGGCTGCGTTGATACGCGCAATCCACAGGCGGCGGAAGTCGCGCTTACGAACGCGGCGGTCACGGTATGCGTAGTTACCGGAGCGCTGAACCTGCTCCTTCGCACGCTTGTACGACTTGTGCTTTGTTCCCCAATAGCCCTTGGCCTGATCGAGAACCTTGCGACGCTTCTTGCGCGCAGAGACGGAACGCTTAACGCGAGCCATGGACTATCTCCTCCCCAGGAGCCGCAGGATTGCCGGACGGTCGACGTCTGCAAGTGATGCCGGGCGCTTGATGGCGCGGTGGCGCTTGCTCGTGACCGTCTCGAGGTTATGCCGGAGCCCTGAGTGCACGTACATGATCTTGCCCTTGGGCGTCACGCGGAAGCGCTTCGAGGCCGACTTATGGGTCTTCATCTTGGGCATCTGGGGAACTCGTTCTCTCTTCTTGCTTAGGCGGAGGCTGCGTTCTCGGAAGTGGACTCTTCGGCAGGCGGTGCAGGTGCAGGTACGTCGGCGACAGGTGCAGGTGCGGATTCTGGTACATCGGCGGCAGGCGCGGCGGTCTCCGTCACAGGAGCGTCAGGCTTGTCGGTCAGTGCCTTGAGTGGCGCCAGCATCATGATCATGTTACGTCCATCAAGATTCGGACGGCTCTCGATGAGGGCCAGATCCTCAACCTCCCCGGCCAACTTGAGGAGGATTGCCTCGCCACGCTCAGGGTGCATCAACTCGCGCCCCCTGAACATGATCGTTACCTTGACCTTGTCCCGGTTCTTGAGGAAACGCAGGACATGCCCCTTTTTGGTGGCGTAGTCGTGCGGATCGATCTTTGGCCGGAACTTGATCTCCTTGATGGTGATCGTGCTCTGGTGCTTTCGCGCCTGCTTTGCCTTCTGCTCCTGCTCGTAGCGCCACTTGCCGTAATCCATGATCCGGCATACGGGTGGACGGCCTTCAGGAGCTACCTCGACCAGGTCGAGATTGAGCTCAATGGCGATGTCCAGCGCGTCCTGCGTGCGCATCTCGCCCCGGTTCTCGCCTTCGTCATCAATGAGCCTGACCAACTCCACGCGAATGGCTTCGTTGATCCGGGTCGAAGGACCGGCGGGCGGGCGAGTATCTGGACCGCGCCTAGGAGGCACGCGCTACGGGCGTCGTCAGGCGAGCCCCTCCTGAAAATCGGGGCGCCGTGCGCCCGGTGAATGAACGGTCGCCAGCACGGCGACATGCCCGCATCAGTGCGAGCGCGGGCACCATAGCAGGGAACCCGCCACCATCATCGCATGCACGAAGTGACGATCGCGGGCCGCACGGTTCCGTACCGGTTGGTGCGCAATGCCCGATCGCGGCACGTGCGCATGACCTTTACCCCCGATGGCCTCAGAGTATCCGCCCCGACGCGGCTTTCTGATCGGGAGATCCGGCGTGCCGTGCAGTCGAAGGAGCGCTGGCTGCTACGGCACGAAGCACTGCTGCACCCTCAGGTTCCCGAGCCCCTCATCGATGGTCAGCTGCTGCCTTTTCTCGATGGAGCAGTGGAACTGGGCATCCGGCACGCAGCCCGTGGATCGGTGCGGCTGCGCCCAGACGACGCCCGCATGGCTGTGGCCGCACCCGATGCCGATGCCGTACGGGCGCTGGTGGAGCGCGGCTATCGAGGCAGCGCCCGCGACTGGTTTGCCCTCATGTGCGATCGCCATGCGCTCCGGATGGGCGTGACCTACGCATCAATCGGCATCCGCGATCCCCGTACCCGGTGGGGATCGTGTTCGGCGCGGGGTGCACTGTCATTCAGCTGGCGGCTGATGATGGCTCCAGCCCGGGTGGCCGAGTATGTGGTGGTGCACGAGATGGCGCACCTCACCCACCTCGACCACTCCCCCGCCTTCTGGGATCTGGTGCAGCACTACAGCCCCGACTTCGCACGCGACCGCT
>CAMCOB010000096.1 GCA_945876305.1 Bifidobacterium breve | reverse complement strand
GCACCCGTCAGATGGCATCGTCGACGTGCACCTCATGGTGTCGCGGCCGGGCAATGCCATCCGTTGGTTTGCGCCCTACGCCGACATGATCAGCGTGCATGTGGAGGCAGATCCTCATCCGCACCAGTTACTCACCGAGATCCGTGCAGCAGGGTGTCTGGCGGGGCTTGCGATCAACCCCGGCACACCGCTTGAGGCCGTGGCCCCGCTGATTGAGCGCATCGACTACGTCAACTGCATGGGCGTGAACCCGGGCTTCAGTGGGCAGTCATTTATTCCCGAGACCATCGAGCGCCTGACCGCCCTGCGCGACCTTCTGCCTGATCGCGTGCTGCTTCAGGTGGATGGCGGGGTGGGCCTCACGAATGCGGCATCCACACGCGTTGCGGGAGCCGACCTCATCGTGTCGGCGTCAGCCATCTTCGGAGCCCCCGACCCGGTCGCCACGTACGGCGATCTGACCGATCGGATTCTGGCGGCGTGACCCCGGCCGGCCGGCCAACGGCGGCTGAGCGCGCCCTGCTTGCCCGGGCATGCGATCTGGCCCTACGTGCCCGTGGACAGGTGAGTCCAAATCCTGCTGTCGGCGCGGTCATCGCACGTGACGGCGAGATTGTGGGGGAGGGCTGGCACACCGGCCCGGGCAGGCCACACGCCGAGCCCCAGGCCATTGCGGCTGCCGGCCAAGCGACGCAGGGCGCCACCCTCGTATGCACTCTTGAGCCGTGCTCCCACACGGGACGCACTGGCCCATGCACTGACGCGGTAATTGCCGCGGGCATCGCACGGGTGGTGGTTGGGACCCTCGACCCACTTGAGCGCACGCGTGGACAGGGCGTAAAAATCCTCACCGACGCGGGGATTGAGGTGGCGATTGCCGACGGCGAGGATGCCGATCACGCGCGAGAGGTGGCCTCACCATTTCTCACATGGGCGGCCACGGGTCGTCCGGAGGTGATGCTGAAGATGGCGGCGTCGCTTGACGGCCGTGTCGCCACCCGCACCGGCAACACCCGGTGGATCTCCGGCCCGGAGGCCCGCGCACTGGTGCACCGCTGGCGCGCCGATATGGACGCCGTGGGCGTGGGTATCGGAACTGCCGACGCCGATGATCCATCGCTCACCGCCCGCGACGTCGACCCGGCACCTGTGCGCCATGCCACCCGTGTGGTGTTCGACCCACACGCCCGGCTGCGCCTGGACTCGGTGCTCGTACAGACGGCCCGCGACATCCCCGTGATTGTGCTGGCCGGGTCGCTGGCCGCACCGGAGCGTGTGGATGCGCTGCGGGCGGCCGGTGTTGATGTTGAGGTGGGGCAGGCGGACCACGGCGCGGCATTCCTCGCCGAGGGGCTCGATGCGCTCGGGCGACGCGAGATCCAGTCAATTCTGGTTGAGGGTGGCCCCACAGTTGCCGGCGCCCTGCTTGAGGCGCACCTGGTGGACCGGTTGGCGTGGGTGGTGGCCCCCATCGTTATCGGCGGCGATGGCGCACCGGCTGCGGTACGGGGTGTGGGCGCCGACGAGATCGCCGATGCAGCGAGGATCCCGGCACCCCGCGTGGAACGCCTTGGCGACGATGTGCTGCTGATCGGGCGGCTGCGTCCCGTACCTGGGGGGATTGCCTGATGTTCACCGGTCTTGTTGAGGAGATGGGCACGGTGCGCGAGCGGGTGCCCAGCGCGGCCGGGGCGCGGCTGGTCATCACCTGCGGCGTGGTGCGCGACGGACTCGCCATTGGCGACTCGGTTGCCATCAACGGCGCATGTCTCACCGTGGTGGAACTCACCGACGACTCGTTCGCGGTGGATTGCGTGGAGGAGACACTCCGGCGCACCTCAGTGGGCGACCGCCACGCCGGGGACCCGGTGAACCTGGAGCGGGCCATGCGGGTGGGCGACCGCCTGGGTGGCCACATCGTGCAGGGGCATGTGGATGGCACGGGCACCGTGCGTGGCATCACGCCCGAAGGCGACGGCGTGCTCATGTCAATTGCATGCCCGGATGAGGTGCTGCGGTACGTCGTGGAGAAGGGGTCAGTCACCGTTGATGGCGTGAGCCTGACGGTGGCGAGCCGTGAGGCAGACGGCTTCACCATCGCGCTGATCCCGCACACCATGGCGTCCACGACTCTCGGCCGTGACGCAGTGGGCCGAAGTGTCAACTTGGAAGCCGATGTGGTGGCAAAGTACGTGGAGGCGCTGGTTCGCCCGCACATCCCCGGGGGAGAGACCTCCTGAGCACTGAGACGACGCCCTTCTCGACAATCGAGACGGCAATTGAGGAGATCCGCAGCGGCCACATGGTCGTCGTGGTCGATTCCGAGGATCGCGAGAACGAGGGCGATCTGGTGATTGCCGGGCAGTTCGCCACACCCGATGCCGTGAACTTCATGATTACCCATGGCCGGGGGCTTGTGTGCCTGGCGCTCACCGAGGACCGCTGCGAGCAGCTGGGTCTCACACAGATGGTGCGCAAGAACGAGGCACCGCTGGCTACAGCCTTTACCGAGGCCATTGAGGCGCGCGAGGGCACCACCACAGGAATCAGCGCACCCGACCGGTCGCGCACCATCATGGTGGCCATCGACCCGGACTCCAGCCCGAGCGATCTGGTGAAGCCCGGCCACGTGTTCCCGCTGCGGGCCAAGCCGGGTGGCGTGCTGGAGCGCGCGGGGCACACCGAAGCAGCGGTTGATCTGGCGCGCATGGCCGGGCTCATCCCCGCCGGTGTGATCTGCGAGATCATGAATGACGACGGCACAATGGCTCGGGTGGATGATCTGGTGGGCTACGCGCAGGACCACGGCCTGTGCATGATCACCATCACCGACCTCATCGAGCACCGGCGTCGCACCGAGCGCCTGATCGAGCGCGGTGCGGCCGTACGACTTCCCACGACGTACGGCGAATTCACCGCCGTGGGCTACAGCGCGCTGATCGACGGCAAGCACCACATGGCCCTGGTGAAGGGCGACGTGGCCGGCAAGGAGAACGTGCTGGTTCGCGTGCACTCCGAGTGCCTCACCGGTGATGTGTTCGGATCGCTGCGCTGCGACTGCGGCGACCAACTGGACGCCGCCATGCGCATGATCGCCGACCAGGGAGAGGGCGTGCTGCTGTACATCGCCCAGGAGGGCCGCGGTATCGGCCTCATCAACAAGCTCAGGGCATATGAGTTGCAGGACGACGGCTTCGACACCGTGGAGGCCAACCTGCAGCTGGGCTTTCCGGCCGACCTGCGCGACTACGGCATCGGTGCCCAGATCCTGGTTGACCTGGGGCTTACGTCAATCCGCCAGCTCACCAACAACCCGAAGAAGATCATCGGACTTGAGGGCTACGGCCTCAAGGTGGTGGAGCGCGTTCCCATCGAGGTGGTGCCCGGCAACGAGAACGCTCGGTACCTGGCCACCAAGCGCGACAAGATGGGGCACATTCTCCATCACAACGGGCTCGATCTTGAGGCAGACCCCCAGACCTAGGAGGCTCTGACCTTTGCGTAACGCGTGGCCCCCGCTGCGCGCAGGCGCACGGCGATGACCTTGCCCCTCTGGTTGATGGCAATTGGGGGCAGGGACAGCACCCCATTGGATGCCGATGTCACCCGCCCGACGAAGCGCCAGCGTGACCCGATTCTCAGATCAACCCCGGTGCTCGTGTTGCGACTGATGCCGCGCACACGCACCACGGTCGTACCACCGAGCGGCACGGATGCGATGGGGGCCTTGCCGAGCACGGCCATGACCGGCTTGCGCGCGCTGGCGGAGTGCACGGGGCAGGTGCCGATCGGGTACGACGTGACCACCGGACTGAGCGCGACCCCGGCCCAATCGCGAGGGCTGCCCGCCACCGTGCGCAGGTAGCGCGTGCCCTTGCGGCCGGCACTTACCCGGATGAGCAACGATTGCCCCCGTGTGCTCTGCGAGTAGCGCGGCAGCACGGCATGGCCCGCGGCGTTCGCAGTGATCCGGCCAAGGAAGTCCCACGTGCCATTCACCTGAACTGATACCGACGCCTCAGCCTTCTTTGGGAGGCCCGTGACGGAGAGCGCCATGATGCCGCCCGACGGCACGGTGACCTTGGGCGCCCGGGCCTGTTTGGCCTGCAGAGGTGCCCGCACGACGTCGGTGGATGAGCACCCCTTTCCCGGGTACCTGACGACACCGGCATCGAGCGGCAGGCCGCCGGGCGCCGCGGGGCTTCCGGCTGCCGCACCGCTCACGGTCGGGTATGCGTAGGCACCCGGGAGCATGCTCGTGTCGATGTTCTGCGCCTTGGAGCCGTTCGCATTCGTGACCCGCACGTTCACCGGTCCGCCGCCCACAGGGGAGCTGGGGGTGACGGCCGTGATGGTGTCGATCGACGTGGCGGGGTTATGCGATACCTGCACACCAGTCGCGGCCACCCCGCCAAAGGTGACGGTGGCGCCTTGATGGAAGTTGTGGCCCGCGATGGTCACCGGCTGGCCACCGGAGGCGGGTCCGCTGGCGGGGGACACGCTGAGGGCCTGTGCACACCCGTTCTGGGCGAGAAGTTCGATGGCCCAGGAGTACGGACCGGACGCCGTGGTGGGCGGGGTGACCCCCAGCTCAGGGCTGGTGGTATCCGCAGGGGTAAAGCGGTCATTCAGCGGTGAGCCGTAGGTCGTGCCCGTGGCGTTGACGGCTGCCTGATACACGTTGAACAGGGGGTAGCCCGGGAACGGATTCGTCCATGCCGGTGCAAATGGCGCGGGCCCTCCGCTGCCTCCGATACCCCACGGCGGCACGGCGTTCGTATTCCACGCGACGGAGTTCGATCCATAGTTGGAGCCTGCGTATCCCATGGCGAAGGACGCCACGAGATCGCCGTACATCCAGCCATAGATGTCATTCGCGTCGGTCGCATAGGCACCGGACGGGGGATTGACCGGGGAGTAGCCGCTGATGGTGAGGGGGCCCCTGCTATTTCCTTGAGCGGGGAACGGCGGCGCCGTGTTGAAGTACGCCGTCGCGCCGAACCCGGGCTGGGGGTCAGCGGGTCCCGCCAGCACGTACGGGCCGTTCTGCCGGTACACGCCGTAGCCATTCGCACCGGTCCACACCGAATCGTCGTGCCCGTACATCTCGGACAACGGGACGTAAATGTCCTTGGTTGTGTACGCGCTGTTGCCGAGCGTGCCCGACATCTTGATCCACTGACCGTCCGGCGTGACCGTGCCGGTGTAGCTGTAGGTGGACGCCGGGGATCCATACGTGGTGCTGCCGGCGAA
Source organism: Bifidobacterium breve (assembly GCA_945876305.1). GTDB lineage: Bacteria > Actinomycetota > Thermoleophilia > Miltoncostaeales > Miltoncostaeaceae > SYFI01. The sequence continues at coordinate 163 of CAMCOB010000096.1, read as the reverse complement.
GTTGCCCGTGATGGTGATGCCCGCACCGACGACGCTCTGCACGTACTGCTGGAAGCTGGGGTAGTTGGCCCACGCCCCGCCCGCCGATGGTCCGAGCAGCTGGAGAAACGATCCGCCGGCTGTGCGGTACACAGCCTGCTGGGCGGTGCCCGACGGCCAGGTA
>CAMCOB010000095.1 GCA_945876305.1 Bifidobacterium breve | reverse complement strand
GTGCTCGCCTGCGGATCGCTGGCGCTCGTGGTGCAGGCGCTCGCCTCATCAACATCCACCAACCCGATCATCGGCGGGTCGGGCATGGTGGCCGCAGTACTGGGGGCGTACATCGTGCTGTTCCCATCCGCACGCGTCTGGGCACTCGTGGTCATCATCCCCTTGAGGCTGCCCGCGTGGATCCTGCTGGTCGCCTGGTTCGGTTACCAACTGGTTGCAGCGCTCGGGGGCGCCGAGACGGGAACCGCCTACTGGGCACACGTGGCTGGGTTCGCCGCGGGTGCCCTCCTCATCCGCGCGGCCTCACTGGGCCTGCCGCCCCCGCCCGTGCCCCGTAGCGCCATGCCGGCGAAAGCCGCCCCGGCATGAGCCCGCTCTTCCGGCGACGGCCGCGCTCGGAGCGCCAGCCCGAGTGGGTGCGGGTGGCCATCGTTGCCAACCAGGCCGAGGGCGAGATGCTTCAAGGCATGCTGACCAACGCCGGAATCCCCTCGTTCCTACTGAGGAACGCCGGGTTCGATGTACCGGACATGCTGGCCGGGGGACCGCGTGACGTGATGGTGCCGGGAGGCCGTGGCCTCGAGGCCCATGCGCTTCTTGACCCGCTGGACCCCGACGCGCCCTAGCGGCCGAGAACGATGGGGCCCTGGCGCCCACGCACTGGCATGCGAAGCAGCATTCCGGCGACCAGCATCGCGACACCGATCACCACTGTGACGATCAGGGCGATCCACCAGTTGGCCACCGTCGCCACCGTGGCGGCCGTCGCAATGTCACCGGCATTCCCCTCGCCAACGGCGCCCCCCACAATCGGAGGCACGATGAGGCGCAGCAGAATCGGCACGATGCCCACCGCGATGAAGGCGATGCCCAGACGGCGCGCCATCCGTGCGCGATCGTCGGTGACGAGCACGCCGATACCGAGCAGCGCAATCGTGGCGATGGCCAGCCACAGGGGCAGAAGGCGGAGTGTGTTCAGGGCACCGGCAGCGGTCGAGACGCCGGACGGAACCTGCTCCGGGGTGACGGTAACGGTGAGGTCCCCGGCGGGGGGGATCTGCGAAGCGAGTTGCGGTGCGGTCGCATCGAGCGCGGTGACGAGGCGCTCGCGCACGGCGCCCAGATTGATTGTGACGCCACCGTCTGGGCGGTCCTCAAAACGGGTCCGGGCCTGATCAATCGCGGGTACGAGCAGTGTGCCGATGTCCGGCTGCGAGAGCAGTGACTGCACCGCACCACGCAGGGTGGACTCTCCAGCCACCGAGATCGAACCGCCCTTGCCGGTGACATACGTATCGACCACCGTCACGACGGCATCCGATGTACCGGTAAGACCGGCGGGGCTCTGGATCGTCTCCACGGTGACATCCGCGAAGCCACCCGATTCAGTCACCCGGCCGAACGATGTCCAGGTGAGCACGGCAAGCAGCCAGGTGAGCACCCCGAGTGTCGCGACGACCCCCAAGAGAAGCCGACGGCCGCGGGTCATGCGGCGATTCATCGGAGAAGCCGTCCCGCGCGAGTGCCCGACATGTGTCCCATTCCCGTGAACCAGACCAGTGCGGGCCCGCCATGTCAAGGGGTGGTCCCACATATGGGGGAATCCCGCGGCGCCATATCCCGACCCGGGTCCTCATCCGGCTGCAATAGGCGACACTTGGAGTCATGAATACCTTTGCATCTGCCATCAGCACGCGGGAGACCGGACGAGACGCAGCCACCGAGGCCGTTGCCGCAGTGCGCGCGGGCCTCGGTGGCGCCACGCCCGACCTCGCCGTGGTCTTTGCCACCCCCGATCTCATGGCCGATGCCGCCGGCATCGCATCCGTCATCGGCGTCGGGCTCGGGCCAGCGAACCTGATCGGCTGCACTGCCGAGGGGGTCATCGGCACCGCCCGCGAAATCGAGCACGGGCCCGCACTGACCCTCTGGGCGGCATCACTCCCCGATACCGCCATTGACTCATTCATCCTCGACCCGGGTCAGGCACCCGATGGGGGACTGGTGATGGTGGGCTGGCCCCCTGCCATCGACCCCTCCGCACCCCTCGATCTGCAAGGAGACCAGACGGTGATCCTGCTGGCCGATCCGTTCAGCTTCCCAGCCGATGCGCTTGCCGGACCGGATGGCGCAGGGATGGCACGCGAGGTGACCGGAGGTATGGCCTCGGGTGGTCAGTCCCCAGGCGAGCACCGCCTCATCCTCAACCAGAGGGTGACCCACTCCGGCGCGGTGGGGGTTGCCCTCTCGGGCGTCACGCCCCTCGTGTCGCAGGGCTGCCGCCCCGTTGGCCCCGAGATGACCATCACCGACGGGGGCCAGGGCGTCATCAGGCAACTCGCAGGTCGCCCGGCACTCGAACGTGTCCGCGAGGTCATCGAGGCCCTTCCGGCAGATGAGCGTCGCCTGGTGGAAAACGGAGTGCTTGCCGGCATCGTCATCGATGAGAACCGCCCCGAATACGAGCAGGGCGACTTCCTTATCCGCGGCATGATGGGCGGCGACCCCGGTACCGGCGCGATCGCCGTGGGTGAGCATGTGCGGGTGGGGCAGGTGATGCGCCTGCAGGTACGCGACCACCTCTCGGCCGATGCAGACCTCCGCGCCGCACTGGCCGCCGCGCGTGGCATGACCGCCGGTGCACCAGGAGGGGCACTGCTCTTTTCGTGCAATGGACGCGGCACCCGGCTGTTCCCCGATCCGCACCACGACGCGCTCGCAACCGCGGACGTGTTCGGTGAAATCCCGCTGAGTGGCCTCTTCTGCAATGGCGAGATCGGACCGGTGTGCGGCCGTACCCACTTGCACGGCTTCACGGCCGTGATGGCTATCTTCCCCGAATAACACATAACTGCACATGCAATATGTCTGTCAATCGATGTGTAATACGATGAAGTGACACTCCGCGTTTATATGTATAACGCATACCTGCGGATCACACGGGAGTTCACTGATGGATCAGCAGTCTCACAGCACACCGCCGTTCGGCGGCACTCCCCCGGCATCGTCACCGGCACCGACCACCGAGGCACCCCGTGGTGGCATCGCAGAGGGCATCTTTGCTGAGGTCGAGCGCATGACCGCTGGCGGGGCCATGACCCGCAGCGACGCATTTGAACGCATCTCAGAGCGCACCGGTCGCCGCGCCGGCACCGTTGCCGCCAACTATTACCGCATCGCCCGCAAACGGGGCACCGTGGCCTCACGGGGCAAGCGCGGACCGGGTCGGCCGGCCGGATCTCGCAGCACCGGGGACGCCGCCGTCATTCTCGCCCGGCTTGACTCCGCCGTGAAGGATCTCGGTGACCTGCTGCGTGCGCAGGATGCGGAGATCACCAAACTGCGTGAACAGTCGGCCCAGTTCGAGAAGTTGCGGGACTGGATGAGCAAGAACGGCTAGCCGGGGAACGCCCCCGGGGGGAATTACTCCGGGGGCAGTTCGAGGCGCCGCTCGCCAGCCCATGCAGCGGCCTGTGAGCGGCGCTGGAAGCCCAGCTTGCGAAGCAGTTGTGACACATGGTTACGCACCGTCTTCTCGGACAGGTGCAGCACCTCGCCGATGGCGCGGTTGGTGTAGCCCTCGGCAATAAGCGTGAGCATGCGGCGTTCACGATCGGTGAGCCCCGCCAATTCGGACTCGGCCTGCTTGGCCGAGAGCTCACGGAACTGCGAGAGGAGCGCCCCGGTGGCGCGGGGGTCGAGCGTGGACGCACCTGACGCGGCGTCACGAATGGCTTGAGTGAGGCGCTCGGAATCGGCCTGCTTCAGCAGGTAGCCGGATGCACCGGCCATGACGGCACCCACGATGGCCTCCTCGTCGGAGTACGAGGTGAGCATGACGACGCTGATCTCATCGTTCTCCTGCTTGATCTTGCGGCAGGCGTCCACGCCGGAGCCATCCGGCAGGCGGATGTCCATCAAGACCACATTGGGGGTGAGCTGAGCGGCCATCTGTACTGCCTCGGCCACAGACCCGGCCTCGCCCACCACGCGGAACCCGCCGGTGTGAGAGAGCAGCGACCTGAGCCCAAGGCGCACCATTGGATGGTCGTCGACGATCAGGACCCGGATCGGATCGGTGGGGCTTGGAATCGCGCTCATCAGCTCATCGCCTCGGTCGCGATGCCCTGCCTAGTGGCGGGCATCTCGGTTGACTCGACATCATCCAGCGGTACTGCCAGCACCACCCGGGTGCCACCAGATGGCCCCGGTTCGATCACGATACGGCCTCCAAGCCACCGGGCACGTTCATGCATGTTTCTCAGTCCGTTGCCATGGCCCGGGGCTACTTCCCCGGCGATCTCATCACGGATGCCCTGTCCTGTGTCCGCGACAACCAGATCGATCTCGTCCGGCCGGAAGGTGAGCCGCACGCTCACGGTGCAGGGACCAGCGTGGCGGGCAGCATTCGCCAGCGATTCGCGCAGGATGTGCGCCAGGTGCTGACCGGCATCCTCGGGCAGTGGCCCGCACGACTCCTGGCCCGTCACGCGGAAGGTCACCTCGACGTGCGAGTCGTCGACGAAGTCGTGCACGATGCGATCGAGGTCTGATGCGATACCGGCCGGACCGCCGTCGGGAGCCTGGAGGCCGCGGATGTACCCACGCAAACCGTCGATGGTGGCGTTCAGGCTTCCCACGACCCTGCCGATCTCGCCGCGGGTGTCGGCATCATCGGTATTGAGCGCGACGGCCTCGAGATGCAGCCCGGACGCGTAGATCGACTGGATGGTGCCGTCGTGGAGGTCGCGGCCGAATCGCGCGCGCTCCTCGGCCACCAGCCGGGCGCGATCGAGCGTCTCGATCTGCTGCTTGGCCTCCACCTCAAAGATGTCGAGCAGTTTGATGACCGCCAGGAGCAGCGCGAGGACCACCAGGCTGCGCAACACCGCAAGCGGCAGCCCGGTGGCGGCGAACCAACCCGACTCATTCGCGATTCCCCCCGGCGCCCACGGCGCGGGCTCCACGATGATTCCGCCCACCACTGCATAGACCAGCAGCGCGGCCGCTGCGAGCGCTGCGTACGGACGGATACCCACCATGCCCGACCGGGTCAGTTCCTCCCGCTGCCGCCACATGCCGTAGGCCGAAAGCAGGGCCCCCGGGATGAGAAACACATACCGCGACAAGGCTGCGATGGTGTCTTCCCACTCGAGAACGTTCCAGCCGAGATTGCCCGCCGCAACCGTGGCGGAGATGATGATGGCGGCCGACACGACGACCGAGGCAATTGAGAACGCCCGCAGACGCTGCCGGGTCCATGGCACGAGCCGCAGCCCGAACTGCAGCAGGAAGACCACCGCTACCAACTGCAGCACCGCGCGCAGCACCACCAGCGCCTGGATTACCCCGGGCGCGAGATAGGTGGACTGGATGGGGATGAACACGAACCCCCAGATGACCCACGCCTCGATAAATGCGTACGACGCAA
>CAMCOB010000094.1 GCA_945876305.1 Bifidobacterium breve | reverse complement strand
GCCCACCTCGAACCGCACACCCTCCACGTGCTCCTCGCTCAGCGCGAGGGTGCGCCAGTAACCATTTCCTGATGGCCGCACCACGAGCCGTGCATCGGCCGGGAGATCGCGGGTCAATTGGATTGGTCCGACCCCGACGGTCTCCGATCCCTTCACCCGGTAGGTCCATGCTCCCGCCCGCGGACCCGTGCTCGTGGTACTTCCGGGCGCGCCGTAGTCACGCAGCGCGGCCGCTGCTGAGACCCCGGTGCTCGACCCGGCGCTGACCCAGAACCAGATGCCCGCGCCGATGATGACAAGAAGCAGCACGACGGGAACGACGATGAGCGGACGGGTGAGCAATCGGGTCACCCGACGATGCTAGGGCAGGCAGGGGCGACGAGCAGGAATACCGGAACGCATTACGACGCACGGCGGCGGAAACGAGGATTTCGCGCGAGCGTCTGTGGTGGCCATATCGTGGGCGCCCGATGCCGAAATCTGTGCGCCCCACCTCGTGCTCCTGCACGTCCTGCCGATCCCGCCGCGAGGGTGTGCGCGCGCATCGCGGACGCGCTGCCTGGCTCGGCCTTCTGGGCCTGCTGGTGGCCGCAGTACCGCTGGCCGCCGCACTGCCGGATGGCGGGCCATCCGGTGGCCCCGCGAGTCCGGTTGACGTGCAGGTGGCACCCGCTCCCCTACTTGTACCGCCCACGGTGTTCATTACCGGCGAGCGCGCGGGCGAGGTGATCGACTGGCATGAGAGCGACCCGGGTGGATCGCCCAACAGCGGGAGCTTGTCCAACGGTATCCGCCTGCCCGTCTCAGGTACCGGCTACTACACATACGACCCACGCACCCAGCGTGAGCCCGGTGGACTGAAGACTCGCTGGGGGACGGCGCATCTGATTCGCGAGATCATGGCGCTTGGCGAGTGGTGGGCGCGTGCGCATCCGAATGCCACAGCCATCGGCATCGGCGACCTCTCCCACCGGAATGGCGGAACCATCGACGGGCACTCATCGCACCAGAACGGGCTGGACGTGGATATCCGGCTGCCACGACGCGACGGTGCCCGCGGGCCGGCCACCCCTGGAAGCTACGACCGGTCGCTGACCCAGGACATCGTTGATCACGTTGTGGGGCGTGGAGCATCGCTGGTGCTGATCGGACCATCACTCGACCTCACGGGTCCGTCGGGCGTCGTGGTGCGTTGGCCCAACCACGATGACCACCTGCACATCCGCTTTCCGGCCTGACCCGCAGGGCTAGGATCGGTGCCGATGCTCCAGGCCCCCCTCACCGCCAGCCTCTGGGACGAGACCTTTCCGGTCGTGAATGCGTTCGACGAACGCATCCTGCAGACCGGGGTGGGCAGCGCGCAGATCACACTGCTGGCATTCCTCGTGACCTTTCTCACCGTGCGCACGATCACCCACCTCATCAAGGCGGGCAAGGGGCCATTTGGCAACGTGTCGGTGGGTGGCACCCACATTCATCACCTCGTGCCCGGAATCTTTCTGCTGCTCATCAGCGGCGCGCTGGGAATCTCTTGGAACCCCGACCTGCCCACGTCGCTCGCCTGGATCATCCCCACGCTCTTCGGTATCGGGGCTGCGCTCACCCTCGATGAGTTCGCGCTGTGGCTCACGCTCCGCGACGTCTACTGGGAGCGTGAGGGGCGCAGGTCAGTGGATGCCGTCGTGGTCGCCGGGTCGCTTCTGGCCCTTATCGCACTCGGGCTGCCGTTCTGGGCCGACGTCATCTCCAATGCCAGCAGCGTCGGGTCGTGGACCATCATCGGATTCCACACGCTATCGCTCATCCTTGCGGTTGTCTGCTTCCTCAAGGGCAAATGGATCTTCGCAGCGCTCGGCATTCTGATGATGCCGTTCGCCATCATCGGAGCGATCAGGCTTGCGCGGCCCACGTCACATTGGGCCCGGCGCCTCTACGGGGTGCGGAAGACCACCGCGGCAGTTGCCCGCTACCCCCAGGATCGGCACGCCATGACCTGGCCATGGCAGCGGCCGCACGCTCCCGACGGGAACGACCCCGCCGGAAGCGATACGACCGACTGATCGACTACTCGGAGTCGCTCTCCCGAATTGGCTCGGGAGTGGGCTCCGGCTCAAACGAGTAGGTGCCGTCCGTGGAGCCGAGGCCCACGAGGTCGTCCACCTCTTCACCGCCGATCGTGAAGGGCTCGTCGAGGTCGAACTCGAGCAGCGCCGGGGCACGGCGTACCGGCTCGATCTCCAAATTACGGTACCTGGGGAGACCGGTGGCCGCCGGGATGAGCTTCCCGATGATCACGTTCTCCTTCAGGCCGCGCAGGCGGTCAATCTTGCCCTCCAGAGCGGCGTCGGTGAGCACCTTCGTGGTCTCCTGGAAGGAGGCCGCCGACAGGAACGATTCGGTGGCCAGCGACGCCTTGGTGATTCCGAGGATGAGCGGCACGTACATCGCCATGGCGGCGTCCAGCTGCATCTCAACCTCGGGCGTACTCATCTTCTTGGCCTTGGCCTTGCCCCTGCCCTTGCCCTTGCCGAGCTTCTCGGCTGCTGCAAACCGCACGCGCTGGTTCTCGCGGAAGAGCACCGGCTTGTCCACCAGCTGACCGGGCAGGAAGTTCGTGTCGCCCGGCTCCTCGATGCGCACCTTGCGGAGCATCTGACGGACGATTACCTCGACGTGCTTGTCGTTGATCTCCACTCCCTGCGAGCGGTAGACCTCCTGGACCTGCGCGACGAGGTAGGCCTCAGTCTTGGTGGCGCGGTCGCCCTGTCCCCAGCCAGCACCCGTGATGTGCACGCCCTCGCGGACGTGCATGCCCTCGAGGATGGGCGGAGCGGGACGGTCAACCGGCACGCGGATGTGCCGCACCTGCACGCCATCCTCGCCCAGCACCTCGACCTTGATGGTGCGCGACTTCGCGCCCTTGTCGGCGCGACCAGACGTGACCGATGCGACCGTGCCGGTGATGCCCAGATCGATGCCCGACTGGGCATCAAGGACGTCGCTCGGAAATGCCGAGCCGTCGGTCAGCAGATCGCCGGCCTCGACCCATGAGCCCTCCTCAAGGTCGCGCCTGATCTGCGTGCGCTTCTGAACGCTGTAGGCGACGGGCTCACGAATCGGCTCCTTCTTGCGACCCACCTCAATGCTCACAGGCGGCTCGATGCTGATGATGGCCGCGCCGGGGCGCGTCTCGTCATCCTCAATGCGCAGCCAGCCGTCGTGCGCTGCCACATGGGCGAGCGCCTTGGGCCTGCGGGCCTCGAAGAGCTCCACGATTCGCGGCAGACCCTGTGTGATGTCCGCGCCGGCGACACCGCCGGTGTGGAACGTCCGCATGGTCAACTGCGTGCCGGGCTCGCCGATGGACTGTGCGGCGATGATGCCCACCGCGTCGCCCGGCTCACACATCTTGCCCGAGGCAAGGTTGCGGCCGTAGCAGCGTGTGCACACGCCAACGGCGCTGCGGCACTTGAGCGGGGAACGCACGGTGATCGATGAGTGCGGGTGGCGGGTGCCCAGATCGGTGAGCTGCTCCAGGAGCGTGCTCTCGATCTCGACGGAGCGATATGCCTCCACTGCGTCTTCGTCATTCTCATTGGGCTCATCCGGACGGAGTTCGGCAACGATCTCACCTGTGGACATATCCACGACCGGCCCGAGGATGACACGGCCCAGCAGCGACGGGTTGGTGCGTCCATCGTGCTGCAGCGTGGCCTCGATCCCCTCGGTGGTCCCGCAGTCGCGCTCGCGCACGATGACGTCCTGCGACACGTCCACAAGACGACGGGTGAGGTAGCCGGAGTCGGCCGTCTTCAGCGCGGTATCGGCAAGACCCTTGCGGGCACCGTGGGTGGAGATGAAGTACTCGAGGACCGACAGGCCCTCCATGAAGTTGCTCTTGATCGGGCGCTCAATGATCTCGCCCTTCGGGTTGGCCATACAGCCACGCATACCCGCGAGCTGGCGGATCTGCTTGAACGAGCCACGCGCACCGGAGTTGGCCATCATAAAGATGGGGTTCAGGCGGAAGAGGTGCTCCTGCATCGCGCTTGCGACCTCGTCGGTGGCGTCGTCCCACAACGCGATTACGCGCTCGTGGCGCTCCTCGGCTGTCATAAGGCCCTCGGCGAAGAAGTCCTCAAAGCGCTGGACCTCGGCGTCGTACTTGGCGAGGATCTCCGGCTTCTCCGGCGGGATCACCACGTCGTTCTTCGAGATGGTGATGCCCGACTGGCTGGCGAAGCGGAAGCCCAGCGCCTTGAACGTGTCGAGCAGCATCGAGACCGGCGTGGCGCCGTACAGGTCCACGAGCTGCTCGATGAACTCGCCGAGCTCACGCTTGGTGAACACACGGTTCTGCCACGGGTACGGGTGCGCATCAGCATCGTGCGACACCAGTTCGGCCAGCTGGGTGCGGAGCTCGTGATTGAAGAGCACGCGGCCGGCAGTGGTGACCAGACGGCCGCTGGCGTGCAGCGGGTCCTGGCGGATCTCCACCGGGTCCTGCAGCGTGACAATGCGGTGATCGAGCGCGCCCAGCAGTTCTTCGTCGCTGCGGAACGGCTGCGGCGCGGACTGCGGGGCTTCCTTGAACGGGTCGGCGACCCAGTCGGTGACACCCTCGATGCGGGCCTCTTCGCCCTTCGGGATGACGTACTTACGCGCCTCGGAGTCCCAGAGGTCGATGACCTCGATCGCACGGCCGTTGCCCGACTCGCCCTTCTTCCGCACGTAGATCGTGGGGCAGTAGGTGAGGTAGTACAGGCCAAGGATCATGTCCTGGCTGGGCACCGTGATCGGGCGGCCGTGGGCCGGCGACAGGATGTTGTTGGCCGAGAGCATGAGGATGCGGGCCTCGGCCTGCGCCTCCACTGACAGGGGAAGGTGCACCGCCATCTGGTCGCCGTCGAAGTCCGCGTTGAACGCGGTGCAGACGAGCGGGTGCAGCTGAATGGCCTTGCCCTCCACCAGCACGGGCTCAAACGCCTGAATGCCCAGGCGGTGGAGCGTCGGTGCGCGGTTGAGCAGCACCGGGTGCTCGGCGATGACCTCCTCGAGGACATCCCACACCTCGGGGATCATCGAGTCGACCAGCTTCTTGGCGGCCTTGATGTTCTGGACCTGCTTGCGCTCCACCAAACGGCTCATGATGAACGGCTTGAAGAGCTCGAGGGCCATGAGCTTGGGCAGCCCACACTGGTACAGACGCAGCTCGGGACCGGCCACGATGACCGAACGGCCCGAGTAGTCGACGCGCTTGCCCAGCAGGTTCTGACGGAATCGGCCCTGCTTGCCCTTGAGCATGTCCGACAGCGACTTGAGCGGGCGGTTACCGGGGCCGGTCACCGCGCGGCCGCGGCGGCCGTTGTCAAACAGTGCGTCAACGGCCTCCTGCAGCATGCGCTTCTCGTTGTTCACGATGATCTCGGGAGCCCCGAGGTCGAGAAGCCGCTTCAGGCGGTTGTTGCGGTT
>CAMCOB010000093.1 GCA_945876305.1 Bifidobacterium breve | reverse complement strand
GCCAGGGCGCCAAAGGCTCCATGGGTCGAGGTGTGGCTGTCGCCGCACACAATGGTCATGCCCGGCTGGGTGAACCCGAGCTCCGGACCGATGACGTGCACGATCCCCTGTCGCGGACTGTTGAGCGAGAAGATCGGGATGCCGAACTCCTTCGCGTTGTTCTCCAGCGCCTCAACCTGAAGGCGGGACAGCTCGTCCTCGATACCCCGCTCGCGCCCGATGGTGGGAACGTTGTGGTTGGCCGTGGCGAGAGTGCGGTCTGGGCGGCGCACCGTACGACCCGCCAGTCGGATGCCATCAAACGCCTGTGCGGAGGTGACCTCATGCACGAGGTGCAGATCCACATAGATGATCGCCGGTCCGTCAGCGCCCTCCGGCGCGACCTCGTGCAGGTCCCACACCTTCCGGAACAGGGTCTTCCCCACGTGCATTTCCTCCATTGTCCTGTCGGGCCGACACGGCTAGACGCCGCTGTCGGCCATCCTCTCGTCTGCTGCGTTCCTGCTCGCAGTCACTGCGCGCAGGTAGGCGATGGCCGAGGCCTCGAGCACATCCGGTGAGACCCCCTGCCCCGTGAACTGCCGACCGTTGATCTCACAGACCACCCGCGCCTCACCAAGCGCGTCGGGGCCGGCGGTCACCGCGGACACCGCGTACTCGAGCAGTGTGCCCGACGAACCGACGGCCGCGTCAATGGCGCCCATGAGCGCCGCCACGGGGCCGTCCCCCGCACCCTCGCCTCGGTGCTCCAAACCGTCGGCATCCTCCACCACCACGCGGGCGGTCGCCTCGGCGCCGGATGCGCCAGAGAACGCGATCTCACGGAGGTCAAGCGAATTCTCGTGAACGGCGCGCATCTCATCTCCCATGAGCGCGTCCAGATCCATCGCACTGATCTCGCCCTTGCGATCGGCGAGTGCCTTGAACCGCGTAAACACTTCGTTCAGCTCTGCCTTGTCGAGCTCATATCCCATGTCGACCAGCGCCTGCAGCAATGCGTGTCGCCCGGAGTGCTTCCCCAGCACCAGTTCACTCTGCACCAGTCCCACGCTCTGGGCGTCCATGATCTCGTAGGTGAGCGGGTTGGCGAGCATTCCGTGCTGATGGATACCGGCCTCATGCGCGAAGGCATTACGCCCCACCACGGCCTTGTTGGGCTGGATGTCGTACCCGGTGAGGCGGCTCACCATGCGACTGGCGCGTGTGATCTCAGTGGTCTCGATCCCCGACCACAACCCGCCGAGGTCCTCTGCCCGGGTGCGCAGGATCATGGCCATCTCTTCGAGCGAGGCGTTACCCGCGCGCTCCCCGATGCCGTTAACGCACACCTCCACCTGTCGAGCGCCCACCTGAATGCCCGCGAGGGAGTTGGCCACAGCCAGTCCCAGATCGTTGTGACAGTGCACCGAGAGTGTCACGCTCTCGAGCGAGGGGCAGCGCTCGTACAGATCGCCGAGAAAGTGCTGGAACTCGGTGGGCATCGTGTACCCGACGGTGTCAGGAATGTTGATGGTCTGCGCGCCCTCTGCAATTGCGGAGCCAATAACCTCGGCCACGAACGCGGGGTCGGACCGGGTGGCGTCCTCGCATGAGAATTCCACGTCGGGGCACAGGCCACAGGCCTGGCGCACGGCGTCGGTGGCGGCAGCCAGCACTGTGGCGCGATCCATGCGCAGTTTGTGGGTCATGTGGATGTCGGAGGTGGCGATAAAGGTATGGATGCGCGGCTTCTTCGCATCGCGCACGCCGTCCCACGCCACTGCGATGTCTTTCTCGTTCGCCCGGGCCAGCGCGGCGATCGTTGGGCCCTCCACCTCGCGGGCCACTGCCTGCACACCCTCAAGGTCACCGGGAGACGAGATCGGGAAACCGGCCTCGATGACATCCACCCCAAGACGCGAGAGCTGGTGCGCGATCTCCACCTTCTCCCGCAGATTGAGGTGAATGCGCGGCGACTGCTCCCCGTCGCGGAGGGTCGTGTCGAAAAATATGACGCGCTTGGCGTCGTCTCGGCTGGCATCGTCGGCCGACAAGGAAGCTTCCTCCTGGCTCGTGTGGACTGATCCGGTTGCCGGGCGCATCCCGGCGTGGGTGTCGGTTCTCTCCCCCTACAGGGGGAGGAGCAGAAGGGCGCCCAGCATGCCGCGATTGGCCAGGAGGTTCATATTCGCGGTGGCGCTCATCCCATGGGACGATAGCGCCCGCCGACGAGCCCGGCAATCCCCTATGCGCAGCTCAGATGTCGAGCGTGACAAAGCAGGCACTGGCGGAGCAGCTGCCCGCGATGGCATCCACCGCCGCTGAGGGCACCGGCGAGTCGACTGTGACGGCCATCGTTGCGAGCCCGTCCTCCGTGCTTCTGGCCACTGCCATCGACGCGATATTGATGTCCTCAGACGCCATTGTGGTGCCGATCTGACCCACGATCCCCGGAACATCCGGGTACCGGAGAATGCCGACGTGGCGTGCCAGTTCAAGCTCGATGGGCTGCCCGAGCACCTCAACCAGACGGGGCCGTGATGTATTCCCCACGGTTGTGCCAGATACCGACACGCCGCCGATAGACACCGTGACCCGGTTGGTGTAGTCGCGTGATCGGGGCGATGCCGACTCGGACCACTCGATGCCACGAGCGCGGGCAATGCCCTGCGCGTTGACCATGTTGACCGGCTCCACCATGTTTCCCGACAGCGCACCCACGAGAACGGCTGTGGTGATGAGGCGGGTGTCGTGCTCGGCCAGACCGCCCTCGCACAACACCTCAATGCGCTCGTCAATGCCACCGGCGATACCCGCAGCCAGACGACCAAGGTGCCCTGCCAGCGGGAGGAAGGGGCCAAGGGTGGCCATGGTCTCCGGGCTGACGGCCGGAATATTCACGGCGCTGGTGACGACTCCGCCAGTGAGCGCTGCGACCACCTGCTCTGCCACGGCGGTGCCGGCACGGTCCTGCGCCTCTGCGGTTGAGGCACCGAGGTGCGGAGTGACGATGATCCCCTCGACACCGAAGAATGGGCTCTCAGTGGCGGGCTCCACCGGGAAAACGTCGATTGCCGCGCCGCCAACCTTGCCGCTCAACACGCCGGCGACAAGCGCCGCCTCGTCGATGAGATCGCCGCGCGCGTCGTTGATGATCCGGACGCCCGGCTTCATCGCCTCGATGGCCTCGGCGTTGATAAATCCGCGCGTCTCCGGCGTGGAAGCCACGTGAATCGTGATGAAGTCACTCGCGCCGTAGATCTCCTCGAGGGTCTCGGCCTTCTCGACTCCCATCTCGCGGTAGCGGGCCTCGGCCACAAACGGGTCGTACGCCACCACCCGCATGCAAAGCCCCAGGGCGCGCTCGGCCACCATCTGACCGATATTCCCGAACCCGATCACCCCGAGTGTCTTGCCGGTGACCTCAATGCCACCGAACTTGGCGCGCTCCCACTTGCCAGCAACCAAGCTCATGTGGGCCTGCGGGATGTTGCGGGCCTGAGCGAGCAGCAGGGCGATGGCGTGCTCGGCGGCCGATACCGCATTCGATCCGGCAGCGTTGACGACGATGATGCCCCGGCCGGTGGCCGCCTCGACGTCCACGTTGTCGACGCCTGTCCCCGCACGACCCACGACCCGAAGATTCTCCGCGCGCTCGATGAGCTCGGCGGTCACTTTGGTGGCGCTCCGCACCACCAGGGCGTCGTAGGGCGCGATGCGGTCGGCGAGATCCTCCTTCGACCACTCAAGCTCGACGTCGACGTCGCCGACCTGCCGCAGTACCTCGATGCCTCCCTCGGCGATCTTCTCTGTGACGAGGATGCGGGGACGGTCGCTCATGTTCTGGGTCGCCTCCTGGGCGTGTCTGGGCAGGCGGACATGCGATGGCCCCCGCGCGTAAGGCGCGCGGGGGCCATCGCAGGGATCAGAACTCGGTGTCGATCCAGTCCATCATGCCGCGCAGTTTCTTACCGGTGTGCTCGATCGGGTGATCGGCCTGGCGCTGCTCGATCTCGTTGAAGTTCGGGCGGCCCGCCTTGTTCTCGGCCAGCCACTCCGTGGCGAACTGTCCGCTCTGAATCTCCTTGAGGATCTGGCGCATCTCGGCGCGGGTGTCCTCAGTGATGATGCGCGTACCCCTGGTGAGGTCGCCGTACTCGGCGGTGTTCGAGATCGAGTACCGCATACCGGCGATGCCCTTCTCGTACATGAGGTCGACGATGAGCTTGACCTCATGGAGGCACTCAAAGTACGCGAGCTCCGCCGGGTATCCGGCCTCGGTCAGCGTGTCGAACCCAGCACGCACCAACTCTGTGAGTCCGCCACACAGCACGACCTGCTCGCCGAAGAGATCAGACTCGGTCTCGTCGCGGAAGGTGGTGGGGATAACGCCAGCGCGCGTGCAGCCGACGCCCTTGGCATACGCACGGGCGAGGCCCTGTGCATTGCCAGTTGCGTCCACGTGAACGGACATGAGGCCGGGAACGCCCTTGCCCTCGGTGAACTGGCGGCGTACGAGGTGACCGGGGCCCTTGGGGGCCACCATGGCCACATCGACGCCCTCCGGGGGGGCGATCTGGTCGAAGTGAATCGAGAAGCCGTGCGCAAAGAGGAGCATATTGCCTGGCTCGATACCGTCCTTGATCTCAGCGGCGTAGACATCGCCCATGATCTCGTCGGGGACGAGGATCATGATGAGATCGGCCTTCGTCGCGGCCTCGAGCGGCGCGAGAACCAGAAGCCCGTCAGCAGTCGCTTTGGCGACGCTCTGCGAGTCGGGGCGAAGCCCGACCACCACGTTCACGCCTGACTCCTTCAGGTTCAGCGCATGGGCATGGCCCTGGCTGCCGTAGCCAATGATGGCCACGGTCTTCCCGTCGAGCAGGCCGAGGTCGGCGTCGTCGTCGTAGATCATCTTGATCGCATCAGTCGTCATGTCGGGCTTTCTTCGCCTAGGTGGTCGTGTTGCCGCGGCCAAGGGCCACGACGCCGGTACGGACCATCTCGATCAGACCGTTGTTCCGCAGGAGCTCCTCGAGGTTCTCGAGCTCGGCGGTGGTGCCGGTGGCCTGAATGATCAGGGAGTCGCGCGTGACGTCGACAATCTTCCCTTCGAAGATGTCAACGATTGCCAGCACCTCTGCCCGCGGGCACTCCGTGGTGCTGACCTTGAACAGGCCAAGCTCGGACGCGACCATGTTCTCGGGATCAAGATCGCGCACCTTGATGACGTTGATCAACTTGTCGAGCTGTTTGGTGATCTGCTCGACCGGGAAGCGCGAGGCGTCCACGGTGATCGTCATGCGCGACCGATCGTCGCGCTCGGTGGGACTCACCGCGAGGGAGTCGATGTTGTAGCCACGTCGGGTGAACATGCCGGCAACGCGCGAGAGCACGCCGGGCTTGTTCTCGACAAGGACGGAGAGTGTGTGCTGGTTCACGGCGCGGGAGCATACCCCACCCCGGCCCAAGGCCGGAGGAAGACGACTCCTATTCCCCGAG
>CAMCOB010000092.1 GCA_945876305.1 Bifidobacterium breve | reverse complement strand
CTGCCACCCCCGCCATCGCCCTCGCAGGTGCGCAGGGCGCGGCCAAGGACTGCGGCAGCATTGTCGTTACCACGGCAAAGCCCACGTGGCTTCGCACGGCCAGCACCTGGCACCTCAATGCCTTCGCCCCCAGCAAGTCGCAGCTGCTGCCCTGCTCCACCGTGACCAAAGTGGCCAACACCTACATCAGTACCGGCAAGGCCAGCGGGTACGTGGTGGTGGCCTTTAAGGGGCTGACCGGGCGCAACCTGTACAAGGGCAGCGCGGCCAGCAAGATCGGCTTCCAGCTCTATCAGGCGTCCACCAAGTAGACCGCTACGCGATGAGGGAGGCGATCACCGCCCGGTGGTCGCCTCCCGCGGGGGCCCGCACAAAGAGCCACCAGCGGTAATAGGCGTCGCGGGCGTCGGATGTGACCGCCACGCCGCGATCCACCGACTGCGTGGGGGTGAGGCGAAACACCGCGTCGATCACCGCACGGGCGTCCAGGTCGTCGGCACGAAAGCCACGAAGTGCGGCGGCAACCGCACCCGGGGCGTCTCCCTCTCCCCCCTCGTACCTGGCACCACACGACGGGCAGGCACCGGGCGTGATGTCGTCCGCGCCGTCCACCACCACTGTGGCGCACAGCGGGCAGATCAACCGTGCGCTCATCGGGTGAAAAGCGGGAGCAGCAGCGATGCCAGTGCGATGAGCCCGGCAAGGATGGCCATGGACGGCACCCCGCGGCGGCGCACCAGAAACCACACCAGCCAGTAGGCCGCCACGGCGGTAAGGCCCACCACGATAACGGTGAGTACCTGCATGCCAGTGGCGAAGTGCCGGGTGATACCCACGCCGGCAAGCACCGTGGTGAGCAGCGCGCCGAGGGCCACCGAATCGATGCCGCCGGCATCCATGTTGCGCAGGTTCTTGGCCTCCCATCCCATCCAGATGGCCGCGAAGATAAACCAGCCGGCCATCACCACCTCTGCAGTGGCGCGCACCATCGAGGGGGTGCCGTTCCAGTCGGCCAGCATCCAGATGCCACACACCATCTCCACGGCCGCGGCGGCTGCCACCACCGGCCATATGGCGCCGAGCACCCTGCGCTGGTCGTCGTCCATGGCGCCGGGTGCCGGGATCTCGGCCTCGGCATCAACCGGGTGGATACGACCGGCATTGATGAGACGCCTGCGGATAATCAGGCCGATGATCAGCACCACGATGCCCCCACCGACACCGATAACAAAGGACGTGAAGGCCACGCCTGCGGGAGTGCCGCCGGCCACGCGCATGACGTTGTACACCACCACCCAGCCCACGAGCACGGCGCTGATCAGCCACGAGATGAGTCGGCCCGGGCGGGGCCAGATGGATGCCTGCACGGCTGGTGCGCTCACCTGCGCTCCGACTGGCCGCCATCAACGCTCAGCACTTGTCCCGTAACGAATTCTGCGGTCACGAGGTAAAGCATGGCATCCACGACATCGCCCGGGGTGCCCATGCGCCCAAGGACGGTCTCGGCAGACAGGTTGGTCTCAACCTGAGGGCCAGCGCCGTCGGGCACCAGTACCGGCCCGGGGGCGATGGCGTTTACGAGCACGTGGGGTGCGTACGCCTGCGACAGCAGACGGGTGAGCATGATGAGCCCTGCCTTCGACACCGAATGCGGCGCGCGGTGCACCCACGGGCGCATGCCACCGACGTCGGCAATGTTGATGATGCGGCCGAAGCCGCGTACGGCCATGGCGCTCCCAATGCGCTGCGACAGAAACATGGGCGACGTGAGGTTTACCGCCAGCGCGCGATCCCAGTCGTCGCGGGTGACCTCGTCGAACGATCCCGACTCCCACGTGCTGGCCGAGTTGATGAGGATGTCCACGCCGCCAAAGGCCTCCTCGGCACGGGCCGCCAGCTGCTCGGCTGCGCCGGGCACCGACAGGTCGGCCTGCATGGTCACCGCATTGACGCCCCTCTCGCGACACTCGGCGGCCAGGGCGTTGGCCTTGTCGGCTGAGGTGCCGTAGTGAATGCACACATCCACCCCGCATGAGGCGAGCGCAGATGCCATGGCGCCGCCAATGCGGTGCCCGCCCCCGGTAACCAGGGCGCTCTTGCCGGTGGGGTCAATCATGAGATCTCCAAGAGGCGGGCCATCGACCGCGCAGCGCGGCCGCGGTGGCTGATGGCGCTCTTCTCGTCGCGGGTCATCTGGGCGAGGGTGCGCTCGTCGCCCAGCGGTCGAAACACCGGGTCGTACCCGAACCCGTCGTCACCGCTGGCCTCACGGGTGATCTCGCCGGGCAGCACGCCGTTGGCGATGAGCATCTGGCCACCCGGGGCGAGGGCAACCAGGCAGCAGCCAAACGCGGCCCCGCGGTCATCCTCGTTACCGAGTTCCTTGATGAGCAGATTGCAGTTATCAGCGTAGGTGGCATTGGGGCCTGCGTAGCGCGACGAGTACACGCCCGGGCGGCCACCCAGCGCGTGCACGAACAGGCCCGAGTCGTCGGCCATCACGATGACGTCATCGGGCACGTCTGCGCGCAGGGCCTCGGCCTTGATGCGCGCGTTCTGAAACAGGGTTGTGCCCGTCTCCTCCGGGTCGAAGCCGTCGGGGGCAACGTCGATGGGGACATCGCCGAACAGCACCTGGAGCTCACGCACCTTGTCCTTGTTACCGGTCGCCAAGACGATCTTCACTTCGTGCGCCGTGATCGCGCGCGGGTGTGAACCGGTGATGCGTGTGCGCACGATGGACATACCTGCCGTGAACGCCGGGGTGCGGTAACCGGCGCCGCTCCTACTGGCGATGGGTCCTCGTGTCGTGAACGCCGGGGTGCGGTAACCGGCGCCGCTCCTACTGGCGATGAGCATTCGTGTCGTGAACGCCGGGGTGCGGTAACCGGCGCCGCTCCTACTGGCGATGGGTATGGGTCCTTTGGACCCGACCCGCGCTGAGACAGTCGGGGCACCGGTTACCGCACTCCGGCGCTGTCGAGTGCGTCACGCTGGATGGTGGTCAAGGTCTTGCAGCCGTCCAGCGCGAGATCGAGCAGGCCGTCGAAGACCGATCGTTCCACCGGGGGGCCCTCTGCGGTTGCCTGCACCTCGACCACGAGGCCTGAACCAGTGGCCACCACGTTCATGTCCACCTCGGCCTTGCTGTCTTCCACGTACGGCAGGTCGAGCAGCGATTCGCCGCCCACCACGCCCACGCTGATGGCCGCGATGGAGTCGATCAGCGGAGTGCTCTTGAGCAGGCCATCGGCCATGAGCTTGTTGAAGGCCAACTCGAGCGCGATGTACCCGCCCGTGATTGAGGCGCAGCGGGTGCCGCCGTCGGCCTGGATCACGTCGCAGTCGACCCACACGCTGCGCTCACCGAGGGCGCCCAGGTCAACCACCGAGCGCAGCGAACGGCCGATGAGCCGCTGAATCTCCGTGCTGCGGCCGTCCACCTTGCCGCGCGAGGCGTCGCGCTGCTTACGGGTGTCGGTGCTGCCGGGGAGCATCCCGTACTCGGCGGTCACCCAGCCCTTGCCGGAACCCCGGCGCCAGCCCGGCACCTGTTCCTCCACCATGGCGGTGCAGATAACGCGGGTATTGCCCGCTGCGATGAGCACCGATCCCGTGGCACTGGTGATGAAGCCGGTCTCGATGATGATTGGCCGGAGCTCTGCCGGCTGCCTTCCGTCTGCGCGCATCGGGTGAGAATAGCCATCCGAGGGGCGCCGGATGCGGCCGAAGGTCTTCGCGAATTCTTCAACCGTTCATACGCGCCACGTGGCTTTCTCATGGAAGCATTGTTGTTATGAAACTTCCTTCGATTCTCCTCGGCACCGCCGCCATCGGCGCCGGTGCACTGTGCGCCACGGCCTTCGTGGTGCCCACCATTGCCACCAGCGCGTCCAAGTGCGACGCCGCGCTGTTCACCATCAAGGCCGGGATGCCCGGTGCGGGCTCCGGGTACGCCAAAGCCAAGGTGTCGGCCGAGTGCAGCGGGTCGAACCTGGTGGTCACATCAAATGGCATGCCGTCGTACGCCTACGTGGCCAAGACGCCCAACGGACTAAAGACCCAGAGCTGGAAGTGGACCGTGCCCGCTGCGCCCAAGAAGGCGTCAAAGGTGACCAGCATCACCACTCGCCTCGGCACCATCGGGTTCACCGTCACCGGTATCCCCATCTACGGCCCCATGGAAGGCCCGGTTCCCGCCAATATGGCATTCGGCGACCCCGTGTATAACGGCATTCTCGACTCGTGCAAGGGCCACACGGGGTACATGGCCGACTACCACGACCACGCCATTCTGGCGACGGCGAGCTGCGGATTCGCCCAGTCGAAGATCGTGGGCTACGCCATCGACGGGTTCCCCATCTACGGCGCCAGCAGCAGCATCAAGTCGGGCTACGTGAAGACCGGCAACCCGAAGACCAACTCGTGGACGGCGTACACCTACAAAGCATCATCGAGCAAGAACGTGCTCGACAAGTGCAACGGCCGCACCGAGGCGGACGGCTCGTACGCGTACCACGCAACCTCAACGTTCCCGTACACCATCGGATGCTTCAAGGGCACCCCCGTGACCCAGCAAGGGGCGGCCGAGGCACCGATGCCACCAATGCGCTGAGCAAGCGGGGGCAGACCCGAGGCAGGGTCTGCCCCCGGTGAGATTTGCCGGGTGAGTCGACTCTCCCAGTGGGGTCAGTCGCCGTGACAAATGTGCACGCTTCGGGTTGGTCTCTCCCGCGTGAGTCGGCGTCACAAATGTGCACGCGTGGAGCCAGTCCCCGGGTGGGTCAATCCCCCGGTGGAATGGGCCACCAGGTGGGGTCAGTCCCCGGTGGGGGTCAGTCGCCGTCACAGGTGTGTGTCGGCGGGGTCAGACCCCGGGTGGGGTCTGACCCCGTTGTGGGTGTGTCAGGATTTGCCTTGTGAGTGGGTCGACTTTGCAACTTGCTGCGCTTCTTGCCGGCGCTGATCATGCCGTGGTGCTCACCGGGGCTGGCATCTCGACCGAGAGCGGCATTCCTGACTTCCGGTCGGCCGGGGGACTTTGGGAGACCTACGACCCCATGAAGGTGGCCTCGATGGGCACCTTCACCACCGACCCCGCCCTTTTCTGGCGCTTTCATCGGCCGCGTATCGACATGCTCGGGTCGGTCGATCCGAACCCCGCGCACATGGCGGTGGCCGAATTGCAGCGGCGGGGCATCGTGAAGACCCTCATCACCCAGAACATCGACCGGCTGCACTCACGCGCTGGCAGCGAAGATGTGGTGGAGGTGCACGGGTCGCTCGACAAGGGCTCGTGCCTGCGGTGCTCGCAGACGGTGAGCATGGACGAACTGTGTGCCCGGGCCGATGCCGCCGACGATGGCGTGCCCAGATGCAAGTGCGGGTACCAGCTGAAGAGCGGCGTGGTGCTGTTTGGCGAGGCCATGCCCATTGAGGCCATCGAGGCCGCGTACGACGCCTGCGAGCGCGCCGACGTGCTGTTGGTGATCGGCACAAGCCTGCTGGTAACCCCAGTGAGCAACCTGCCGAGCGT
>CAMCOB010000091.1 GCA_945876305.1 Bifidobacterium breve | reverse complement strand
GTGATGATGAGCCCGCGCGACTGCATGACCACACCACTGCCCTGCCCCCCGGCACTGCGTACCTGCACCACCGATGGCCTCACGCTGGAGATGGCGTCCTGCAGCGGCATGATCGCCGAATCGGCGGCCGAGGCAGTGGGCACCGCCTGACTGCTGCCACTCGCCACGGGCGCCGAGCCCTGATCATCACCGCCAAGGAATGATGCGGTGAGTCCGCCACCGATAGCACCTGCGGCTGCGGCAACCACCACCAGCGTGACCACCCGCATGCGACCGGCCCGTTCGCGTGGCGCCTGCGGCTGCGGCTGCGGAGGGGCCTTTGGCGATGTCGTGGACCTCGGCATAGGAGGCGCGTTGAGTGGGGCCGTGGCGTCGGTGCGGGCAACCGACCCGACCGGCGGAAGTGCCTGCGCGCCCTGCGATGCCCGCGGGGCGAGCGGCGGAAGGCCGTCACCGGATGCGGGTCGGGGGCTCAGCGGCGGGAGTGCGCCTGCTATTTCCTCATCGTTCACGGGTGCCACCGTAGGTCGTCAATGTGAAGGCCGTGGTAAGGGTTCTTAAGATCCGCTGAAGAATCAAGGTTCCGGTATGCCATGCGCCTGCCGGTGCGATCGCAGACCCAGCACGAGCCCGGCAATTACCAGCGCCATCCCCGCGGCCCGCCGCTGCTCCACCGTATGCGCAACACCCTATGCGTCCGGCGCCGCGCGCTTCACACGCTCGGCCACTGCGATGCTGTCCGCCAACTCGTCGGCCAGAATCGCCCGGGCGCTCGCGCGTTCGGCCGCCAGTCGCAAGCGGGCAAGCTCGGTGAGCTCACCATCGCTCAGGCCATCGGCACGCTCCGCGGCCTCCAGCCGGGTGATGTCGGCCGCGATCTCGCGCACCCGGGCCCACCGGCGATCGGCCACGGCGCCCGCGCCCGCGCCCTCCGGCGGTGCAGCGGAGGAGCCGTCAGTCATTCGCCCGGGGGAGCGCCGGTCGTGGAATCGGCTGCGCCCGAACCGCTGCCCGCACCTGCGGCCTTCTTGCGACGGCGGCGGCGGCGCTTACGTGGGGAGCTCGGTGCCTCAGCTGGCGCACCATCGCCCGGTGCCGATGCACCTTGCGGTGCAGCCGGGGCGGCGGCGGGTTTCTCCTTTGCCGTCTCCTTGGGCGGCGAGGTGCCATTGGCCACATCGGCGGTACTCAGCTTGCGGCGGCGGCGGCGACGGCGCTTTCCGGCGGCGTCATCGCCTCCGCTCTTTGGCGGCTCGCCGATTCCCACATCCTCGGCCGGGGGCAAGCGCGGACACTTGGGGCGCAGTTGGTTCCACGCGCGCCGGTTCTGCAGGGCACGCGCATTGCGGGTGCCCACGGCGGCGCGCAATGCACGGCGGCCGTCGGGCGTTGTCCAGTCGATTGCGTCCAGCGCGCCGCGAAGCGCCGCCCATCCGCCGCAGGCACCCGCGGCACGGCTGGCGATACGGAGGTCCTCGCTCTTCTGCGGCACGTCGCCCGGGCCAAGGGCCAGCACCAGACGTCCGGCCACGCCCGGCTTGAGCGGCAGTTCACCGTCGGGTGGGGCGATGGGATCGGGGGCCGGCGCGCCCACGGCGCGCAACCACAGCCCGATAAGGCCCACGTCGCCGCCGTTCTCGATCAGGTGCTGAGACTCCCACTTCGCAATGCGGTGCAGCTCCTGATTACGACCGGGGCGGCTGACATCAGCCAACCCACGCGACACCTCCCAGGCCCATGAGGGCGCCCACGCCGATGCCGAGTCGAGGGCCGACCAGCGGCGGCGGCGTTCGGCCGATCGCCCCTGCTGCTCGAGCGAGGCCACGCTGTCCCACTTGCCACCCTGATCGGCGTGGAACCACAACGCGCGGATGCGTTCGCGGGCCGTCATGCGAAGGCGGTCGAGCACCGCGCGCGGGGCATCTTCGGGCAGAGCCTGACGCAGTTCGGGGTGCACCAGCAGTGCCAGCGCCCATGCCCGCCACAGCGGCTGCTCGTCGCCGTTTTGCGCCTTGCGTGCCACCACGCCGGACAGTGCCCACCAGGCATGCGCCCCGCGCACGTCGAAGCCGGCCGACACCCGGTCGGCCACCTCAGACCAGTCGGTGTCGTTGGCGGCGGCCTCCACCCACTCCTCCATGACGCCCATGGGGATGTCGCCGGGATCGGCCTCGCGCCAGCCGCCATCGACGAACCCCTTCACCAGCGTGCTGGCGCTGGCACGTGGGTTCACCAGGCTCGCACGCCCGCCGTCCTGTTCGGCCAGTACCGCGGCCGCCCGCGCAAGCTTGCCCCGCTCGCCGCCCTCAGGGGGCCCGGCAACCCGACCGAGCGGCTTGTACCAGCCCTCACCAAACAGGTCGTGGCTGGTCTGCACGCCCATGGGATCACCCACCGGCAGGAACTCCACCGACACGGCCTCTTTCTCGGGGGCCGGGCGCATCACGCGGCCCAGGCGCTGCACAAACACACGCTCCGACGTGGTGGGCGCCAGATGCATCACCACCGCGGCACGGGTCTCGTCCCAGCCCTCGGTGAGTAGGTCGGCGTTGCACAGCACGTCAATTTCGCCGGCCCCGAACTGCCTGAGGACCTTCTGCAGTTCCCTGCTCTGCGTCTGCCCCGACACCGCGGCGGCGCGCACGCCCCGCTCGACCATCTCGTCGGCCAGGGCATGTGCCTGCGCAACGGTTGCCGTGTAGGCCACGCCGGCGAGCCCCAGCGGCTGAAAGTGCTCTGACCACACATCGGCACAGGCGCGGTGCCACAGCGCACGGTCGAGGGCGCGGCCAAGGCTTGCCTGGTCGAAGTCGCCGCGTACACGCGTGACATCAGAAAGGTCGATGGCCCGCTCGACGCGCAGCGACCTGAGCGGGCACAGGATTCCGCGGTCGATCGCCGCTTGGCGGTCGAGCGTGGTGGCCACCGGGCCGAATACCTGCTCCACATGGCCCGTTGTGGTGGCCGGAGTTGCGGTGAACCCCACCACAATCGCGTTGGTCGCGTTATCGATCATCTTGCGGGTCTGCTGGCCCAGCGTGGTGTGGGCCTCATCGCACACCAGCAAGGTCACCGACTCCCAATCGGCCTCGTCTACATGGCGGAGCGCCGCCTGATACGTACAGATGGTCACTCCGGGGGTCCCGATGCCCGCCACCCCATCCACCCTGAACTTGAGGCCGGGGAAGAACGTCTGCAGCGCGGTGGCGGTCTGCTCAGCCAGGTTGCGGCGGGGAACGAGAATGAGTGCTGACCCATCGAGCGCTGCGGCAAGTGCGCAGAAGGTGATGGTCTTGCCCGACCCCGTGGGGGCATCCACCCATGTGCGTGACGCACCGGCACGCAGCCGCACAGCGAGCTCGTCGAGGGCCTCGATCTGATGCTCACGCAGCACGACGTCGGGCCACCACATCGCCGGATCGGCGAGCGCAGCCAGAAGCCGCTCGGCGGGGGCGAGGACCTCGGTGGTCTCTGAGGATGCAGTCATGCCATCTCGCACATTTCGGCCCGTGCCTGTGGGGCATTACGGGCGTCGGCCCCAAGGGGGAACCGATGCGGACAAGGAGGTCGGAGGCGATCGGCGCGGGTCAACAACTGCTGGCGCCAGATGGCCCTGCGGCCTGCCGGAAACATAGCATCAGCCCCCGGCGCACAGCACTGCGAACGGGCTCCGTGACACGCGCGCCGTGGTGTTGAGGTAGAGTCGCCGACGGTTATGGCTGCAAACGACTCCTCTCGCGGCGGCACCAACGCTTGGGCACGTCCTGTGCTTCTGGCTGTTTCGTGCATCGTCATCGGCTTTGTCATCGGGTGGTTCGCCCGTGGCGACGGCGGCGGCCTCACGCTGCCGCCCGTCGGCCAGGCGATCGAGACCACCGCCACCGTGGCACCCACCGATACCACCGCCACCAGCGCGGCCATCGACACCATGGGCACCACGGCGACCGTTGACACCACAGGGACCACGGGGACCACGGGTACCACCGGCACGACGGGCTCCACCATCTCCGGTGCACCGGCGCGTGACCAGATCAAGTTGGTGGTGCTCAACGGCACCGCCACCAAGGGCCTGGCTGCCAAGACGCAGGCGCAGGCGCAGGCCATCGGGTACGTGAATGTGGGCAAGGGCAACGCTGCCGCGCAGCCGACGACCATCGCGTACTACCGCACCGGTCAGGACGCCGCCGCCAAGCAGGTTGCTGCCGATCTGGGCGCGCAGTCGGAAGATGCTCTGGTCGCGGGAAGCACCATCGAGTCGGCCGCCGTCACGGTGCAGCCTGACGTCGACGTGGTGCTCGTCCTCGGGGGATGATCCCGGTGGGCAGTGGGCCCGGCCTCAGGCTGGGTGTCAGGCTGCCGCAGTACGCATCGTCGTGGCCTGATCTTCGCGACGCGGCCATCCGTGCCGAGTCGCTGGGGTTCGACTCCGTCTGGCTGAACGACCACCTGTGGACGCCGGGCCGCCTGCACCGGGACGCGGCGTTTGATGCCTTCACCGGCCTCGCTGCCATCGCTGCGGTCACACACCGCATCACCCTTGGCACCGCGGTGCTGTCGGCTGCCTACCGCCCCCCGGCGCTCGGGGCCAAGATGGCCTCGGTGCTGCAGCACATCTCTGCCGGCCGCCTGGTGATCGGTATCGGTACCGGATCAGACAAGGGCGAGCACGATGCCTACGGGTATCCGTTCGTGCCACCGAAGGAACGCACTGCAGGGCTACTGCAGGCGCTCGACGTGATGCGCGCGATGTTCGCCAACCCCGAGGGTGCGACCGTGGATGGGCTCATCACCGATGCCCCATGCGCGCCCGGGCCCACCACGGCACCCATCCTCATCGCCGCGCACCGCCCCCGGCTGCTGCGCATCGCCGGTGAGCGTGCCGATGGCATCTTTGCCGCATTCCTCGAGCCGGACGACTTGGCAGAGCGCGTGGCCATCGCCGTGGCCGCACGTGAGGCGGCCGGAATCGAGACGCCCCTCCGGGTGGCCACCTACCTGTACGCGCTTCCCGTGCGCGACCGGGATGAGGCCCTCGAATGGATCACGCCCGAGGCCACCGCGCTCGAGAGCGAGCCCGGAAAGTATCTGCGCTGGCTTGAGCACAAGGGCCTGGTGGGGAGCCCGGCCGAAATCGCATCCCGCCTGCGCGCATTCGCCGACGCCGGTGCCACCGACGCCATTCTGGTGATGCCCAACCGGGTGCCCCCCGAGACTCTCGATGCACTTGCCGAGGTCATGAAGACGTCGGCGCCGGTGAACCGCTTTCCTGCCAGCGCGAGCCGCGAGGCAAATCTGGTGGACCTGCTGGTGGAGCGCCACCGGCGCGATGGACGCGGACATACCCCGGCAGTGACCGATGAGGACGGCACGTGGACCTACGACGACCTCTCAGCCGCCGTTGGGGCCGGGGCCGGGGCACTGCGGGGGGCAGGCCTGCGGGCGGGCGAGCGCGTTGCCGTGGTGCTGCGCGATGGACGCCACTGGATTCAGGCGGTGCTCGGCACGGCAGCCGCAGCCGGGGTGGCCATCCCCCTCGA
>CAMCOB010000090.1 GCA_945876305.1 Bifidobacterium breve | reverse complement strand
ACCAGCATCTAGGAGGCCACGGCCTCCATCACCTCTTCGGAGATATCAAAGTTGGCGTACACGTCCTGGACGTCGTCGTTGTCTTCGAGGTCGTCAAGCAGGCGCAGCAACTGACGCGCCTCCTTCTCGCCGGTCTCCACGGTGGTCTTGGGGAGCATCGTGATGTCGGCCGACGCGAGCGTGATTCCTGCGCCCTGAAGCCCTTCGCGCACCTGCGCGAGCTCCACCGGGTCGGTGACCACCTGCCAGTGCGAGCCGTCAGGGGAAATGTCCTGTGCCCCGGCCTCGAGGGCCGCATCCATGAGGGCCTCTTCGTCGATGCCCTCGCCATCCACGACGATGACGCCCTTGCGCTCAAATTGCCACGCGACGCTGCCGGGCGTGCCCAGCTCGGATCCGCACTTGGTGAAGGCGTGACGCACGTCGCTTGCAGTGCGGTTGCGGTTATCGGTGAGGGCAACGCAAAGGATTGCCACTCCACCGGGCCCGTAGCCCTCGTACGTGACCGTCTCGTAGTCCACCGAACCATCAGCGCCGCCGATGCCTTTTTGGATGGCGCGTTCGATGTTGTCCTTGGGCATCGAGAGGGCACGTGCTTTTTCGATCGCCCCGGCGAGCGTGGCATTCGAATTCGCATCGCCACCGCCCTCACGCGCCGCGACCATGATCGCCCGGGTGAGCTTGGAGAAGAGCTGCCCGCGCTTGGCGTCGGCAGCGCCCTTCTTCCGCTTGATGGTGGCCCACTTACTGTGACCCGACACGGATGCCCCCCTTGAGATCTTCGTCCGCCGACGCCGTCGCCCCGCGGATCCCGTCTACGAACAGTCTGTGCAATCGCCGGTCGCCCGTCAACTCCGGATGAAACGCGCACACGATCCGTGTGCGATCTCGCGCCGCCACGATGTGGCCAGCGTGCTCAGCGAGCACCTCCACTGACGGACCGACCTGCTCGACCCATGGCGCCCGGATAAAGATACCGCGCATGGGCGGATCACCGAGCACCGGCACGTCCACGTCGGCCTCAAATGAGGCCAGTTGGCGACCGAAGGCATTCCGCCGCACCACGATGTCCATGCCGCCGATCAACGCCTGATCACCGTCGCCGTCAATGCGGCTGGCAAGCATGATGAGACCCGCACACGTGCCGAACACCGGCAGCCCACCGGCAATGCGCTCGTGCAGGGCGCCGAGCAACCCCGAGCGGCCCGCAACCAGACCGAACGTGGTGCTCTCGCCTCCGGGGATGACCAGGCCGTCAAGGCCATCGAGCTCACCGGGTAACCGCACCCGGGTGGTACGGGCCCCTACGTCGGCGAGCGCGGCCTCGTGCTCGGACACCGCGCCCTGCACGGCCAAGACCCCGATCCGGGGCCGCATCAGATCTGCTCTGCTCACCAGCCCCGGGTCTGCAGCAGGCCGCCCTCGGCGGCGATCTGGGCGATCTCGAGACCCGGCATGGCCTCGCGCAGACCGCGCGACACACGGGCGACGACCTCTGGGTCATCCCAGTGTGTCGTGGCCTCCACGATCGCACGGGCACGGGCGGGAGGATCCTCGCTCATAAAGATTCCACTGCCCACAAACACGCCCTCGCAACCCAGATACATCATCAGTGCCGCATCAGCGGGAGTCGCGATGCCACCGGCCGAGAAGTTGACGACCGGCAAACGGCCGTGCTCACCCACCCACTCAACGAGGTCGAGCGGTGCCGCCATCTCCTTGGCGATCGCGAACCGCTCATCGGAGGTGGCGCTGGCGACGCGACGGATGCCCTGCGTGATGGTCTTCATGTGGCGCACGGCCTCAACAACGTTGCCGGTGCCTGCCTCACCCTTGGTGCGTATCATCGCGGCGCCCTCGGAGATGCGGCGAAGCGCCTCCCCCAGATTGGTGGCACCGCATACGAACGGAATGGTAAATCGACGCTTGTCGACGTGGCTGGCCTCGTCGGCGGGCGTCAAGACCTCGGACTCGTCGATGTAGTCGACCTCGAGTGTCTGGAGCACCTGCGCCTCGACGTGGTGACCGATGCGGCACTTCGCCATGACCGGAATGCTCACGGCCTCCTGAATACCGATGATCATCTCGGGGTCCGACATGCGTGCCACGCCGCCATCCCTGCGGATCTCAGACGGGATGCGCTCAAGGGCCATCACCGCGCAGGCACCGGCCTCCTCGGCGATCTTCGCCTGCTCGGCGTCCACCACGTCCATGATGACGCCGCCCTTCAACATCCGGGCGAGGCCTGCCTTGACTGCGTCGGTACCCGTCGCGCCATTGGCGCCGGCGTTGTCGCTCACCTTCATCTCTCCTCGTCAGACATCGTCGTCAGTGTAGAACGGCCGGGGCAAATGAATGACACCGGACGGGGAGAATGAATGTCACCGGATGGGAAGAATGCCTGCCCCGGTACGAATCATCTCGGTGAAGGTCGGGCCTCAGCTAGGCAGCGGAGAGCGTGCGACGTGCGACCGGCTGCGATGCCAGCGACTGCGCGAGTGCCTGCGCAACAGCGACGAATGCCGTGAGACTTGGCTCCCCACCGCGCTCCTCAGCGGGAATCACCCGCACATGCGGGGCACGTGCGGCAGCGGAGAGACTGGAATCGACCAGCGCCACAGCCGGTGCACTGGCTGCGCGGGCGGCAGCCACGGCGTACTCGGCCACGCGGGTGTCTTTGCCCACCGCAACCGCGATGAGCGCGCCGCCGCGTGCGAGCGCACCCAGGCGCATGCGGATCCGGGGCTCAACTGAATCGACCACAAGCGTCTCGCGTCCGGCGCGTGAGAGTCGCTCCTCCAGCAACGCGAGCACGGGTCGTGCGGTGGCGTCGCCGGCAAGAATGATGGGGTGCCGACCGGCGAGTGCGCTTGCCAGCGGGGTGACGCCATCGGGGCCCAGACGGGCGGCGGCATCCTCGAGGGCGAGACGGTCGGCGTCGAGCACCTGCACACGCCCTTGGGGCAGGCCGCCAACGGCGCGCACACCAAGACCCGGGCGATGCGCCTGGCGGATAGTCCGCTGCATCTCCGGATATCCGGCGTATCCGAGCGCCTGCGCAAAGCGCACCACGGTCGCGGGGCTGCAGTGCGCCGCGTGGGCCACCTCATGCGCCGACACCAACGGAAGTTCCGCCAGGTGATCGATCAGGTAGCGCGCAAGCGACTTCTGCGCAGGACTGAAGCGCTCGTAGTCACGGCGGAGGACCTCTGCGAGTTCATTTGCGTCAGGCGGCACGAGCGATTGTTTCGACGCAGCACGCCCCGACCCTTCCACAAATCCACACGAACGTGACCCAACGCGTGGACATCAGCCCGGCACGTGGGCACCATGGGGGTTGTGAACCGCACCGCCATCACCCTTCTCGCACTCGCAGCGTTGCCTGCAGGGGCGAGCGCCGCCACGCAGTGGCTCCCGCCGTCGCCCCTCGCCGGGCAGGTCAGAGGCACCGGTGCGCCCGCCGTCGCGGGCAATGACGATGGTCGGGCGGTCGCCGCCTGGGCCACTCCGACCGGTGTCGTCACAACGCTGCGTACCCCGGGCGGCCCGTGGTACCAGCCGGTACGCGTACCGGGAAGTGGCCGCGGTGCCACGCAGGTGGCCGTTGCCATGACCACAGGCGGGCAGGCGGCGGTCACATGGATCGAGGGGGGCCGTGTGCGGGTGAGCCTGCGCCCGGCCCGTCGCCGCTTTCTTCCCGCCACCGCACTGTCGCTTCCGGGCCGCATTGCCACCACCCCGGTCGTGGCGCTTGGCGGCGCGTGTGCCCCGCTGGTCGCATGGTCGGGCGAAGCGGTGACGGGCGGCGCCAATACGATCGAGTCGGCCTGCGCGTCTTCATCGGGGCGCTTCGCGGCCACCCGGTCGGTCTCGCAGCCGGATGAGCTCGCGTTCACCCCGGCCGTTGCCACCAGCGCAGGGGGATCGGTCATCGCCTGGCGTCGCGACGAGGGTGATCAGCACCGCGTGCGCGCGGCCGTGCGGCAGCGCGATGGATCGTTTGGTGTCCCCGTCGACGTGTCTCAGGCCAGTTCTTCGGTCTTTGTTGACCCAGCGGTCGCCATAGCGCCATCCGGTGACGCAATTGCCGCCTGGACCCTCCTGCGCGGCGCCGAGGTCATCACTCAGGCCGCGTCGCTTCCGGTGGGCGGTGTGTGGACCAAGCCGGATGACATCTCGCGACCTGGCACGCAGGCCCGGGGGGCGCAGGTGGCCACCGATGGCGAGGGAAATGCGGTGGCCACGTGGGTGCGTTCTGGCGTGGTGCAGGCGGCCACGCGGGTTGCTGGCCAGCCCTGGGGTCCGCCCCGTGATCTGTCAGACGGCTCCGTGACCGCGGGAACACCCCGTCTGTCGGTGAGCGGAGCGGGGGCGGCGCTCGTCACCTGGCCCGCAACCACCGGCACCTCGTACGTGGCCCAAGCTGCGCTCCGTGCCGCCACCGCCGACTTCGGCGCACCGGCGACCATCTCCGATCCGCGCTCTCCGGCAATTGCCCCTGAGGGCGTCATCGGGGACAACGGCATCGCACCCGTTGTGTGGCAGTGGACCGACCCAGCACTCGACCCGTCCATCGCGCAGGCTGGTGTGTCGTCGGCCACAGGTCTTGCCGGGTCCGACCAGCCGGGTCCGGCGATTCTGGTGGACCTCCGGGCACGCCCCGCGACTGTGAGCCCCGGCCAACGCTTTAGGGTCACCTTCGGGCTCTCCAACCCCTCCCGCGTGCGGCTGGCCGTCACACCATCGGCAGGTGGCCGCGAAGTGGGAGCGCTCGTGCTGAGCGGTGCAGACGGCGCCAATGCCATCACCTTCGAAGGTGGGCTCAGCGGTGCGGCCCTCGGGCGCGGTCGGTGGCGCCTCACCGCGACGCCACGCGGTGGCACCAGCCGCTCGCTCATTCTGGTGGTTCGCTAACCCCGTATCCCGGTGCGGCGCGATCTGCGAGTATGCCCGCCGTGCAAACCGCCGCGCCACTCTCCAGAGACCTCACCATCAACGGCTTCGGCCTGTCGGCCGTCGGCATTGTGGGGCTCGTGGCGTCCATCGTCGTGCTGGGCGGAAGTGCAACCCGGGTGGTCATCCCGTGGATCATCGTGGTGGTGGTCCTCAGCCTGGCCCAGGTTGTAGTCGGCGGTGGGTGGCTGCGAAATACCATCGACACCGCGCCTGACGCACCGCGCGACCTCGTGATCGAATCGTCCTCCGAGCAGCTGCGACGGGCGGGCCTCCCCACCATCGTCGCCCTGGCGCTGATGCTGCTGGCACTGCTTGCGGTCGCCCCCTTTGCACCCATCGTCGCCGGGCTCGCAATGGGTGCCGGTGCCACCGATCTAAGGTCACGCTCATGGATCACCGGGGATGAGGAGTCGCGGGGTGTGACAATCCTGCGGGCCACGACGCCCCTCCCCTTCGCGACATCGCGCGCGAAGATGTGGGTGCGCGCGAGCGCCGACCAGTCCGCCTGAACTAGCCCGCGTCACCGTCAAACGGATCAGCCGGCGCACCATCGGCGGTCAGTTCCTCAATGCTTGCGCTGATGGCATCCAGGCGCGTGGCACACCACGCCTCCAGTGCGGCACCTCGCCGAAACAGCACCAG
>CAMCOB010000089.1 GCA_945876305.1 Bifidobacterium breve | reverse complement strand
GTCGATGGCCAGACCGATGTCGGGGCGCACCCGCGCTGCGGCCACACGCGCTCCGCGCAGACCGACCTCCTCCTGCGTGGTGGCCACAGCAACAACCTCGCACTTGTGGTCCCCAAGACGCCGAATGGCCTCAAGCATCACGTAAAGCCCAGCCCGGTGGTCAAGGCTCTTGCACGTAATGAGGTCACCGAGGGGGGCAAGGGTGCGCTCGCGGGTGACGGCGTCGCCTTGGCGCACGATCTCGCGCACACGATCGGCCGGCAGGCCGACATCAACATAGAAGTCCTCGGCCTTGGGGAGCCGCTTGCGCTCCTCGTCGCTCATGATGTGAATGGGCTTGCTGCCCATCACGCCGAGCAGATCCTCACGGCCGTGGATGATCACTCGCTGCGCCACGAGGGTCTTTGGGTCGAAGCCCCCCAGAGTGACGACTCGGATAAATCCCTCGTCGTCGATATGGCTCACCAGGAATCCGAGCTCATCCATGTGTGCGGCAAGCATCACGCGCGGCCCGCCACCCCCCTTGCGCACACCCACAACGCTGCCCATCGGGTCAACGCTGATGTCGTCAACGTGCGGGGTCATCTCTGCGATAACCAGCTCGCGGATGCGGTCCTCGCGCCCGGGGGCCCCGGGGGTCTCACACAAGCGGGTAAGAAGGGGAAGATCCATGGCCCGATCCTACGCGGAGGCGATCAGAAGATTAGCCATACGGTCACCAGATACGTCCCGAGTGACGCGAAAAGCAGCGAATCGAATCGGTCGAGCACTCCGCCGTGCCCCATCAGGATCCGGCCCGAGTCCTTCACCCCGGCGTCACGCTTGATCATCGACTCAAACAGATCGCCGATGAAGGCAGACAGGCAGATGACGACCCCCACGATGAGCGACTGCCAGCCGTTGATCCAATCCATATACAGGCCAGCCACGAACACACCGAGGGTGCCGCCGGCCACGCCGGTGATAAATCCTTCCCACGTCTTATTGGGTGACGTCCGCGGTGCGATCGGCCGTGATCCCCACAGCTTGCCGCCGAAGTACGAGAACGTGTCGAAGATCCACACGCCGACGAGAAGGTTGACGATGACACCGGCGCCATCGGGAAGACCGCGCATGAGCACCAGCACGCCAACCGGGAATGCGATGTACATCGCGCCGAAGAGGGTCATCCCCACGCGCAGAGTGATCTCCTCGCGGTTGGACAGGCGAAGTGCCGCGAGCGCCGCGAACAGAAGCCCCAGAGCGAGCGCCAGGATGATGGCGCGCTCCGACGGCGTCACCCAGAGCGCCAGCAACACGGTGGCAACCGCAGTGGCGTATCCCGCTGCCCGCAATGGCATAAACGCGGCGGTGAGCGAATAGAACTCAAAGAGGGCGCCGATTGCGACCGCCAGCGCGAAGAGGGCGAAGACCGGTCCCCCGAGCGCCACCGCCAGAAGAATGATCGCGATGCCCGGGATTGCCACGAGAAGGCGGCTGGTCATCGCTTGCCGAACCGCCGGTCGCGGGCCGCGTAGTCGGCAAACGCGGCTGCGAGATCATCACGTCCGAAGTCCGGCCACAACTGGTCGGAGAACACCAACTCGGCGTACGCGGACTGCCACAGCAGGAAGTTCGAAAGCCGCTGCTCCCCACTGGTGCGAATGATGAGCTCCGGCTCCCGGAGGTCGGCGGCGTACATGTAGCTCCCGAAGTCCGAGTCCGGGGCGTCGGGGCCAGCCTCCGCCGCAAACCGGCGGGCAGCATCGATGATCTCGGCCCGGCCGCCATAGTTCATCGCGATAAAGAGGCGCATGCGGGTATTCCCGGCGGTCACCGACTCAGCCCGTGCGATTTTCTCAAGCAGGGGCGCATCAAGGGCGGACAGGCGGCCGATAAAGCGGATCGACACCCCCTCCTCATGCAGGTCCGGGACCTCCCGATCGATGAGATCCGAGAAGAGCCCCATAAGATCGTCAACCTCGTCGCTCGGGCGCGACCAGTTCTCGGTCGAGAACGAGAAGACGGTCAGATCTTGCACCCCAAGGTCTCCGGCAGCCCGAACCACCTCTCTCAGTGCTCTGGCGCCTGCGCGATGCCCCGCAGCGACCGGTAGCCCATGCTGCTGGGCCCACCGCCCATTGCCGTCCATGATGATGCCCACGGATCGGGGTACGCGACCGATGGGAACCATGGGCCGGTCGTCGTGGCGACGGCCAAGAGCACTGCGGGCGGCCCGGAGGCGTGAGAGGAGCGTCACTGGCCCGTTCCTGCGGTCTGGAAGGTGACGGCGGGTGCCGTCAAACCTCCATGATCTCCGCTTCCTTGCGTGCAAGCATCTCGTCCACAGTCTTCACCTCTGCGTCTGTGAGCTTCTGAACTTCGTCCTGCGCCCTGCCGAGATCGTTCTTGGACACCTCGCCGTCCTTCTCGGCACGCTTCATCTCGTTCAAGACGTCGCGGCGTACATTGCGCACGGCCACGCGAGATTCCTCGGCCATGCGATGCGCCACCTTGACCAGCTCCTTGCGGCGTTCCTCAGTGAGCTGCGGCAGCGGCAGGCGGATTGTGGTGCCGTCATTGCTCGGGTTCAGGCCGAGGTCGGACTCCATGATGGCTCGCTCAATGTCCGTCATCATCGTCTTGTCGAATGGCTGCACAGTGATGAGGCGTGCCTCAGGCGCGTGAATCTTGGCGAGCTGCGTAAGCGGAGTCATGGCGCCATACGCGTTGACGTTGATCCGGTCGAGCAGTGCGGTACTCGCCCGTCCGGTCCGAAGGGCCGAGAACTCGTTGGACAAGTTCTTGGTCGCGCCCTCCATACGGCGCTTGGCGTCGTCGATGCGCTCCTTCATGTCAAGCCTTCCCTCCGGCTGTCACCGGGCTGCTGACCACTGTGCCCACGTGCTCTCCGCTGAGGATTCGGGCGAGGTTGCCCTCCTCCTGCATGTTGAACACCAGGAGTGGCAGATCGTTGTCCATGCAGAGCGTGAGTGCGGTGGTGTCCATCACCTTGAGGCCACGCTCGATCGCCTCCATATGCGTGATGCTGGGGATGAGCGTTGCCGATGGATCCTCGCGCGGATCGGCGCTCATCACGCCCTCGACGTTGTTCTTCCCCATAAGAATGCAGGCGGCGCTGATCTCAAGCGCCCGAAGGGCGGCCGTGGTGTCGGTCGTGAAGAACGGATTCCCCGTACCGGCGGCGAAGATCACGACGCGCTTCTTCTCGAGATGTCGAATCGCCCGGCGCCGGATATAGGGCTCGGCGACCTCCTGCATGGCGATTGCCGACTGAATACGGGTGGTGAGATCGAGCTTCTCGAGGGCATCCTGAATCGCCAATGCATTCAGCATGGTGGCGATCATGCCCATGTAGTCGGCAGTGGCGCGGTCCATGCCGCTGGCGGCGCCCATCACCCCGCGGAAGATATTGCCAGCCCCCACCACGATGGCGACTTCTATCCCACGGTCATGCACATCGCGCACCTCGCGGGCGACACCGCTAATGCGATCAGGGTCGATTCCATACCCCTGATCGCCCATGAGGGCCTCACCCGAGAGCTTGAGCAGCACACGGGAGAAAGTCGCCGGGTCGAGGCGCCCCGGGCTGCCCGGGGCGCCATCGGTCTGGTCGCTACTCGCCAAGCTGGAAGATCTCGAACCGTCGGATCGTGATGTTCTCGCCGAGCTCCGATGAGGCCTCCGCGCGCAACTCCTCCATCGTGCGCTGGTTCTTCTCGGTGCCGTCCCGGAAGAATGGCTGCTGAAGCAGGCAGATCTCGCTCAGATGCTTGGCGAGCTTGCCCTCCACGATCTTCTCGCGGGCGCTCTCCGGCTTATCTTTGGCCTGGTCGGCGTAGACCTCGCGCTCCTTGGCCTTGTACTCGTCGGCAACGTCGTCCGACGACACATACAGCGGCTTCATCGCGGCCACGTTGAGCGCCACGTCGTGGGCGAACTGCTGGAACCGGTCGGTGCGCGCAACGAAGTCGGTCTCGCAGTTGACCTCAACGAGCACCCCGAGACGTCCGCCTTGATGAATGTAACTGGCGACCGTCCCCTCATTCGCGTCGCGGCCGGCACGCTTCTGTGCCGCTGCGAGACCCTGCTTGCGAAGAAGTGTCACGGCCTGATCAAGATCGCCACCGGTCTCGGTGAGCGCCTTTTTGCAGTCCATCATCCCCGCGCCGGTCTTCTCGCGGAGCTCCTTCACCAACGCAGCGGGAATCTGTGTGGTGCTCACGACGCGGACTCCTCTCCAGCTGCCTCCGGTGCCACGTCGGCAGCGGCAATGTCTGCGGCCAGTTCGATTGCGATCTCGTCGAGAATCACCTCGGCAGCGACATCTTCAACGATCTCTGCTGCGGCTTCGATCACGGCCTCGGCCTCGATGATTACCTCGACGGCCTCTGCCACGATGGCGGCCTCAGCGGCGGGGTCGATGTTCTCAGCCTCGACGACTGCCTCGACCACTGCCGCAGCGACAACAATGGCTGCCTCGGCCTCGACGACTGCCTCGACGGCATCCGCCACGATCGCGACCTCAACGAGGGCGTCGCTGGAGCCGACTTCGATAGCTGCCTCAACGACTGCCTCGGCCATGTCGATAACGGCCTCTGCCTCGGCGACTGCCTCGATGGCCTCGGTCATCACAACAGCCTCAACGAGCAGCTCGCCAGATGCCGCTGCAAGTGCCGCGGCATTAGCCTCCGCGCGTGCAGCTGCGCGAGTGGCGCGAGCGGCGTCGGGGTCTCCGGCTGCGGCTGCGATTGTGGCGGCCGCGCGGGCCTCCTCGTATCCACCGGCGGGCTCCAGGCCCTTCCCCTCGCGGATCCCATCAGCGAGCACCGACAGGATGAGCGAGCACGAGCGGATCGCGTCGTCATTACCGGGGATGATGTACGACGCCTCGTCGGGGTCGCAATTGGTGTCGACCAGGCCGACGACGGGAATGCCGAGGCGGTTGGCCTCGCGCACGCCGATCATCTCCTTGTTCAGGTCCAGGATCACCACGGCGTCAGGCCGGCGCTGCATGTCCGAGACGCCACCGAGATTGGCCTCAAGCTTTACGAGCTCGGCCTCTGCGGCGAGACGCTCACGGGTGGGCAGCAGGGCCAGCTGGCCACCGGTTGCCTGTGCGCGAAGCTCGTGCAGGCGACGAATGCGCTGGCTGATGGTCGACCAGTTGGTAAGAAGACCGCCCAGCCAACGGTGCGACACGTAGGGCATGCCGGCACGGATCGCCTGCTCGCGCACGCTGTCCTGACACTGCTTCTTGGTTCCCACGAACATCACGGTGCCGCCGCGCTCTGCGACGTTCTTCACAAACGTGTGCGCGCGCTCCAGCAGCTCAAGCGTCTGCTGCAGATCAATGACGTAAATACCGGAACGCTCGCCAAAGATGAAACGCTTCATCTTGGGGTTCCAGCGGCGGGTCTGATGGCCGAAGTGGACTCCGGACTCCAGCAATTGCTTCATGGTGACGACAGGCACGCGTCACGACTCCTTGTCGGTTCTTGGACGATGAAATCCGACAGGTCGCGGGAGGAGCCGGCATATGCCGACCACCACCCCCCACGTGTACCCCGTCGGGGTTGAGTGCAGGAAGTCGGATCCGCCTGATGCG
>CAMCOB010000088.1 GCA_945876305.1 Bifidobacterium breve | reverse complement strand
GATACGGCGGTACAGGTCGTCTCGCGTGCGGAGGTACAACCCCTCCATGGTGAGCACGAATATCGGGAACGCCACGCCGAAGCACACCAGAATGATGTGGAAGCCCAGCGACAGGGCCTGGAGGTTTCGGGCGGCGAGCAGATCCATGTACTGGCCACCCTAGCCCGACATCCGAGGGCTCGGGCGCCGTATTCTTGTGCATGTGACGACCCCAAGCACCCCACCCTCCGCCAGCGGATTTCTGGGCCACACATCGCGCGCGGTCTACGGAACGATCGTTGCCACCGCGGTATTGGCTGCCGAGGCCGTCGCCCTGAACGAGTGGGGGCCATGGCACTTTCTGTCCACTCTGGTGGTGACGGTGCTGGTGCTGTGGTTTGCCGAGGTCTTTTCCGACGTGCTGGGCGACATCAGCACTGACCCATTTCGGGTGCGGCTCGCCCGTGCGGGTAACGAGCACTGGGCAGTGCTCGAGTCTGCTGTGCCGCTCGCAATTCCGCTCATCCTCGGGGGTATCGGGGTGCTGAGCGAAGATAATGCCGTGTTCGCCACGCTGCTGGTGGCAGTGGGGGCGTTGGCAATGTGGGGTGGTATCGCGCAGCGCCAGCGAGGCAGCGACTGGCCTCAGGTGGTGGTCGCGGCAGTCGCCAGCGCACTGATCGGTGTGACCATTATCCTGCTCAAGTCACTCTACTGAGCAGCCACATCCCTCTCCGTGAGCGCCGGCCTCGCACGCCCAAGGGCCGCGGCCGGGTGGTGGCCGAGGTCCTCGCCGAGGAGCGGCCGCATGTACCCATCCCCCTCGACCACCGAAATGCGTACGAACTGCTGGCGGCGGTGATCCTCTCGGCCCAGTGCACCGACGTGCGGGTGAATCTGGTGACCCCGGCCCTCTTCGCGCGGTATCCCTCCCCCGCCGATCTGGCGGTGGCCGACCCGGAGGACGTGGAGGAGATCATCCACTCCACCGGATTCTTCCGGGCCAAAGCGAAGTCGCTCATCGGCATGGCAACGGCACTCGAAGAACGTTTCGGGGGCGAAGTACCGGGCACCATGGCGGAACTTGTGACCGTGCCCGGCGTGGGCCGCAAGACCGCCAGCGTGATTCTGGGCCAGTGGTTCGACACGCCGGCGATTGCGGTGGACACTCACGTGCTGCGCCTGGGCAAGCGGCTGGGGCTCACCACGAATGACGATCCGGTGAAGGTGGAGGCCGACCTGAAGATGTTGTGGCCGCGTGCCATGTGGGCCGACACCGGACTACGGCTCATCATGCATGGGCGCGACACCTGCCCGGCACGAACACCGCACTGCGAGCGCTGCTCGCTGTACAACGCCTGCGTAAGCCGGGGCGCCTTCTAGGCCGCGGGGTGCGTGCCCGGGTTAGAGGCTGGCGGGCGGTGGCGTGTCGCCACGCTCGCGCAGGAACCGCTCGAGCTCTGCCACCAGTTCATCGCCCGAAGGAAGATCGCTGGCGTCCATGCGGTCCTCGTCGGCCGACTGCTCCAACTGCTCCACCAACTGCTGCAGGCGCGGGTCGCTGGCCACCACCTGGTCCACCTGCTCCTCGAACTCAGCGGCGGCATGCCGGACGGCCTCGGTGTCGATGGTCGCGCCCGTCACGCGCATGATGCCGTCGAGCAATGCGAGTTCGGCCTTGTGGTTGACGACGCCAGCCGCGTAGTGCGACGCCGGGGCCCACAGCGACACGGCCTCAAGCCCGCGCTGGGCGGCCATGAGGTGCAGCACGCCCACGATTCCCGTGGGGCCGCGGTAGCCGGGCGGGCGCATGTCGAGCCCACTCACCAGCGACTCCTCGGTGCTCATCACGGTGAGGGTCACATCACGGGTGTGCGGCACGTCGGCCAGCAGGGCGCCCAGAGTGACGAACCTGCGGCAGCCGAGCGCCTGCACGGCATCCAGCAGCATGGTGCAGAACGTGGGCCAGCGCATTGAGGGCTCGCCACCCATGATCAGGATGAGGTCGCGCGTACCGCCAGGGATGCGTACGGCACTGATCTCCACCTCGGGCCACGTGAGCGTGTGGGGCTCGGTGGTGAGGTCAATGATCGGCCGGGTCACCTGGAAGTCGTAGAAATCTTCTGGGTCCACCGTTCCGATGCGCTCGGCACCCATCTGCTCACCAACCGTGGCAATGGCGGCCGTCGCAGCGCTCGCCGCATCGTTCCACCCACGAAACGCGGTGATGACCACTGGGTCGCGCAGCGGGGGGTCGGGCGGGGTGATGGAAAGACTTTCACTCATGCCGCCATGGTGACAGGTGCGGCGACGGTTCGCGGCCGGGAGCGGCATCACGTGGTCGCTAGCGTGGTGCCGATGCAAATGGCCACCTCCGCCCACCCCGATCGCACGCGGGTCTTCCTGCTCGCCATGGCGGCGATCGCCGTCGACACGCTCATGTTCAGCGCCATCGTTCCGGCGCTGCCGGTGTACCAGCGCGAGCTGGGCCTGTCCGACACCGGCGTGGCGCTCATCTTCGCCGCGTTCCCCATTGCGCAGCTGATGGTGGCGCCATTCGCCGCGAGATGGGTCGATCGCATCGGCCGCAAGCCCGCAATCATCGCCGGCGCAGCCCTGCTTGCACTGGCGGGAGTGGGCTTTGCCATCGCACGCGATCCGTACACCCTCACCCTCGCCCGCGCGGTACTCGGCGGGGCGAGCGCCGTCACCTGGACCGGGGCACTCGCATACGTGAGCGACGTGTATCCACCAGACCAGATGGGGTTGCGGCTGGGGCTTGCCGAGACCGCTGGTGGTGGCGCGGGGCTCATGGCCCCGCTGCTCTCGGGTGTGCTGATTCAATCGGTCGGCCTCACCGAGACGTTCCTGATCTTCGCAATCTTCCCGGTGATACTGATCGCGTGGGCTATTCCGGTCCCGGAAACGCTTGTGCGGCGGCGCGCGGCGCCGGGCATGTTCCGGACGCTGCGCGCACTGGGCCGATCGCCCGGTGCACGTGCAGGGGCGGTGGCGCTCATCCTTTTGGCCATCGTGGAGGGCATGGTCGAGTCGCTTCTCCCGCTCAACCTCACCGAGCGACTGGTTCTTGGATCGGCCGCAATCGGCCTGGTGGTCTCGCTGGGCACGGCGTCGCTGTTTCTTGGTGCCCCGCTCGGCGGCAAGTGGTCCGACATGACAGGGCGGCGCACGCCGATCCTGGTCGGCGGCGTGGTTACCGTCATCACACTGCCGCTCATTGCGATCGGCCCCGCATGGTGGGTGACAGTGGCGTTGGCCATTCTGCTTCTGGGCACGGCGGTGATGGCTGCGCCGGCAGGCCCGCTCTTCACGCACGCGATCGACGAGATGGGCATGGCAGGGAGCTACGGCATAAGCGCAGGCGCCATGGTGATGGTGTTCGCGCTGGGATTCGTCCTTGGACCAGTCATCGGTGGCCTGCTGTCCGCGGTGATGCCCTTCATCGGCGTGTGCATTGCAGTCGCGGTGATCGTGGCGATCGGGCTGGTGCTGATCGCCCGCCTGCTGCCCCGCACGGAGTAGCCGAGACGGCTTCGGGACCCGGGGGGCGCGCGCTCGCCTACCATGCCGCGGGCGGGTGAGCGAACAGGGAGCGCGGATGACAGTACGGGGCACGACCATTCGAACCGAACCGGCAACGCTTGCCGCGACGGCGATTTCGGCACCCACAGCGGTGCTGGCGGTGGGTTCGTACAACACGCAGGCCGATGTCCCCACGCGTACACCCGCCCAGGTCCACAGGACGAGCGAACGACTCGGGGCGCTGGTCACCCGGAACGGCGTTGCGGTACCCGTGAGCCTGAAGATCACCACGAAGCGGTCAACCCGTACAATGATGACCGGCACCGTTTCCGCGCGCGCACCTCTCGCGACGCTGCGAATGACGGTCACCGGGCTGAAGTCCGGGACTCAGTACACCGCCAAGGCCATCGCGGCCAACGGCGGCAAGAAAACATCTCCGGGGACAATCGTGTCCCTCACGACGAAGCGCTAGAGGAGTGGCCATGGCGACGACGGATCCCAAGCGCGCGGCGCTGGTTCGCGCATTGATGGAACGCGACCTCTACGAGATGCTCGACATCCCGCGGGACGCAGATGACGCGATGATCACCGCGGCCATCGCAACGCGCACCGAATGGGTTGAAGAGACACCCATGCGCGCCGCTGCGCGCGATGCCGAGATGCACTGGCTCGGCTGGAGCGAGCGTGCACTCATCACCGACCCCGAGATCCGCACCGACTACGACGCGGCCCTCGCCCGCAAGGCCGCAGCCGTGGACCGCGCCGTGGAGTCGCGCGTGCGCGTGCGCAAGCTGCACGCAGCCCGCGACCAGCTGGCCAAGCGCGAGGCTCAGCGTGTGGTGCCCATCGTGATCGATCCGCCCAAGCCCGCGCCAGCACCCCGCAAGCGCAAGGCAGCGGTCAAAAAGGTTGACTCCGGCGACAGCGCGCACGCCGTGCTGCAGGCCACGCAGGTGACTGATGTGGAAGAGGCACTGCGTGGCCTCGAGGGGGCTGACGGCAACGTCGCCGTGGCAATCGCATTCGCCGACCGCGCCGTGGAGATCGACGACTCCGCCGCCACGCTCACCCGCGCCGGGGCATCCCTGCGGGGTCTCGGCGAGACCGATCGGGCCATCGCATTGCTTCGCCGCGCGATCGACGCCGATCCGCAGCGCACTGACGCGCGCATCAGCCTCATCACGGCGCTCAGCGACTCGGGCGACCTGCCCGCCGCCGAGGCCGCGGGGCGTGCCGCCGTGGCCGCAGCACCCGCTGATGGCGGCGTGCAGTACGCGTTCGGCAAGGTGCTGGTGGAACTGGGCCTGCTTGAAGAGGCCGAGACGGCGCTGTCAGCCGCCCAGTCGTTGGGGAACCCGCGGGCAGCAGACGAACTTCGCACACTGCGTGAGTCGTACTCCGCCGACGGCGATGTAGATGGGGTCGAGCGCGTGGAGGAGATTTCCTACCCGGCGCCGCCTGTCACGAACGACCCCGCCGTGGCCGAACCCGGCACAACGCCGGCCATGGAGGCCGAGCCCACCGCACCGGCCGATGAGCCCGGCGCGGACGTCACCGACGAGGGCTGATCACCTGCTGAGAATGCGTCGCGCGGCCCACTGACCGGTCCGCGCGACGTCCTCAACTGATGGGCCCGCCGCAACGGCGTCGCCCGCGATGATCACGCGTGACCCACCAGGGTTCATGC
This sequence comes from Bifidobacterium breve, assembly GCA_945876305.1. Lineage (GTDB taxonomy): Bacteria > Actinomycetota > Thermoleophilia > Miltoncostaeales > Miltoncostaeaceae > SYFI01. The sequence goes on along the minus strand of CAMCOB010000088.1, from coordinate 422 downwards.
CGTCTTGGTCAACTCGTCCGCGGGTTGTGGCGTAACGCCAGCGCTTCACCTGAGCCCATGCCGCAGACGTCGGGTGTCCCATCACGTCGGTGAGCGCGGGCAGTACCTCGCCCAGCACGGTGTCGTCCGTGGCGTCAAACAGCCGGGCGCTGTCGTCGGGGCGCAGTCTGATCACCACCGGAATCACGCCACCTGTGGGAGCGCGCCCCTTTACGGCTTCATTGATGACGTATGCGATCGGGCCGGAGTCGGGTCGCGCGGCGAGCCAGCCGGGCTCATCGATGGAGAGACCTGCCAGCACCATGACGGCCGGGTCGTACTCCACCGCGCGCAGGGCGTCAGCTCGCGCCGTGGCACCCGGAAGCGTGGCGAGAAGCTCAACCGCCTGAGGCGCAGGAGCGGTGATGATGACCGCATCGACT
>CAMCOB010000087.1 GCA_945876305.1 Bifidobacterium breve | reverse complement strand
GTCATATGGAGCTCGTTTCCGGGGGCGGCACGGTGCTCTTCACCGACAGATCCCGCAGTTGGGTGTCGTCCACCCCGGCAGGGGCCCCGGTAAGAGGGTCGGCGCCGGTGGCGGTCTTCGGGAATGCAATGACGTCACGAATACTCGTCTCGCCGGCCAGCAGCATCACCAGTCGGTCGAGGCCAAGGGCGAGGCCCCCGTGTGGCGGAGCGCCGAGACGCAGCGCCTTCAGCAGGAACCCGAAGCGGTCGTCGGCCTCCTCGGCGCTCAATCCGATGCACGCAAATACCGCCGACTGCACCTGCTGATCATGGATACGGATTGACCCGCCACCGATCTCGAGCCCGTTCAGCACCACGTCGTAGGCGAGGCTTCGTACGCTTCCGGGATCGGTGCCGAGCTTGTCCACGTCATCCGGGTGCGGAGCCGTGAATGGATGGTGCAGGGAGTCCCAGCGGTTCTCGCCGGCGTTCCAGCCCACCAATGGGAAGTCCTCAACCCACAACGGGGCCCACACGCCCTCCGGGATGAGGTCCCAGCGCTCGGCAAACCGTGCGCGCAGGGTGCCGAGCACCTCAGACGCCACCTGCTCGTCGTCGGCCACCAAGGTGATGAGGTCGCCGGGCACCGCACCGAAATCTGCGATGAGGCCATCGAGGAACTTGGCGACCGGGGAGCGCAGCGTGCCGTCCTCCTGCACGATCGCCCACACCAATCCCTTCGCGCCAAGCGCCTGGGCCTCGGCCATCAACTCGTCGCCATCCTTGCGCGACACACCCTCACCGGCGCCGGGCACCACCAGCCCGCGCACCACTCCCCCGCCGTCCACCACTCCCTTGAACACCGCGAAGTCGGTGGCGCCGGCAGCGTCGGTCCAGTCCTGGATCTCCATTGCAAAGCGCAGGTCGGGACGGTCGCTGCCGTACCGGCGCATAGCCTCGTGGTAGCCCATGCGCGGGAATGGCGTGGGGATCTCGATGCCCGCCTCGGCGAAGCACGCGACCAGCACGCGCTCGGTCAGGTCTTCGATGTCCTGAGGCTCAACAAAGGATGCCTCAATGTCGAGCTGGGTGAACTCGGGCTGGCGATCGGCGCGCAGATCCTCGTCACGGAAGCAGCGGGCAATTTGGTAGTAGCGCTCCAACCCGCCCACCATGAGCAGCTGCTTGAACAGCTGAGGGCTCTGCGGAAGGGCGTACCAGTTGCCCTGGCTCAGGCGCGAGGGCACCAGGAAGTCGCGTGCGCCCTCAGGCGTGCTGCGCGTGAGCACCGGGGTCTCAACCTCAAGAAAGCCGTCGTCGTCGAGCACACGCCGCATGGCCCGCGCCACACGGGCGCGCAGCTCCAGAGCCGCGAGCCGCCGGGGCCGGCGCATGTCGATGTAGCGGTAGGTAAGCCGTAGCTCCTCCGACGGCTCGGTCGTCTCGTCCTCCACGCTGAACGGCACCGGCTCGGTCTCGGCCAGACGCTCCAGCTCCGTGACCGCCAGCTCCACCGATCCGGTGGGAATGCGTGGGTTGATGGTGGCATCAGAACGCGCCACCACGGTGCCGGCCACGCTGATGACGTCCTCAAGGTGCAGGCGCTCGGCGGCCGCGTGGGCCTCCGGGGCCTTCTCCGGGTGGAACACCAGCTGCAACATGCCGCTGCGATCGCGCAGGTCGATGAAGATGATGCCGCCGTGATCACGACGGCGGTGCACCCATCCGGCAACGCGCACGTCCTGCCCGGTGGCACCTGCGGCGCCCACCGCGGTGTGCGTGCGAAAGCGTGCTGCGCCGATCATGCGCCACCCCCGGACAGCCGGGCCACGAGGTCTGAGACGGGCACCTCCACCTGATCACCGCTCTGCATATCCCGCACCGTCGCAACCCCCTCCGCGTGCTCACGCGGCCCGATGATGATCACGTTGCCGGCGCCCAGCCCCGAGGCGTGGCGCATCATGGCCTTCAGCCCCTTGCCCGCTGTGCCAGCCTCCACCCGCAGGCCCGAACGTCGCAGGTCGCGCAGCACGGGCATCAACTCCATGCGGATGTCGGCATCCGGGATCGCCAGATACACGTCCACGATCTGGGTACTCGCGGCCTCCTCACCAAGGGCGAGGGTGATCCGCTCCACGCCAGTGCCAAATCCCACGCCCGGGACGTCGGGACCGCCGAGTGACTCCACCAGGCCGTCGTAGCGCCCGCCGCCGCCGATGCCGCTCTGTGCACCCAAGCGGTCACACGTGAACTCGAACACCGTGCGCGTGTAGTAGTCGAGGCCGCGCACCAGCGTGGGGTCCTCGTCGAACGGGATGTCAAGCAGGCGCAGGCCGTCGAGTACCCGGGTGTGGTGCTCTAACGCGGCGTCGGTGAGGTTGTCCACAAGCCGCGGGGCGTCCTTCATTGCCGCCTGCACCGCATCGTCTTTCATGTCGAAGAGACGCAGCGGGTTCTCGTCCATGCGTTCACGGGCATCTCTCGGCAACGAGTCGGCCAGTGGCGTGAGGTGCGCGATGAGGCGCTCGCGGTAGAGCCCACGGCCGTCGGCGTCGCCCATGCTGGAAATACGCAGCCGTACCCCGGGCACGCCAAGGCGCTCGTACAGATCGGCCAGGAGCGCGATCATCTCGACGTCAAGCAGCGGGTCCTCGCTGCCAAAGGCCTCAGCGCCCACCTGCCAGTGCTCGCGGAAGCGGCCCGACTGGGGCGCCTCGTACCGGAACATCGGCGCCAGATACCAAAGCTTGACCGGCTGCGGCAGCTTGTGCATGCCGTTTTCAACGTACGCACGGGCCACGGGAGCCGTGCCCTCGGGGCGCAGCGTGAGGCTGCGCCCACCGCGATCGTCGAATGTGTACATCTCCTTGCGCACGATGTCGGTGGCGGTTCCCACACCGCGCACAAACACCTCAGTCTCCTCGAACGTGGGCGTGGTGATGCGGCCAAATCCATTGGCCGCCATCAAGTCGGCGCCGGTGCGTTCGATGAGCGCCCGCACTCGCGACTCGGCCGGAAGGACGTCGCGCGTCCCGCGTGGCGGCACTAGGCGCGCCCCTGCGACTTCATCCAGCGCTTGAGGGCCATGCGGTAGCTGAGGCGGTCCAGCAGCATGCCCAGAGGGATCATGAACACGAAGATCGCCAGACTCCACACCAGCGCCATCGCCGGAGTGTCCTTGTTGATGAAGTACAGGAACATGAAGAAGATGGCCGCGGCGATTCCACCGCGGATGAACACGCTCTTCAGTCCCGGCCGCCGCGGGGCGCCCTTGGGCAGCCCATCCTTGCGCTTGGCGGGGTGATCACCCGCCTCCTCGGCGGCCACCTTGGCCTCACGACGGGGATTCCTTACCGGTGGTGGACCGGCGGTTGGCCTGCGGCGACGCTTGGGGGCGATCTCTCAGTCCTCCGTGATCGCGTGCGGGCGGATCGTCCGCACGTGTGCCTCGACCACCTGGGCCGGGCAGAAATCCGGGAGCCCCAGCGATGCCGGCGTACTCCCCTCTAGGGCATCGCGGGGAACCAGCCCCACGAGCTCTGACCCGACGATTGTACGGCCCCGGGCCCCGGCCTCGCTGCGCACCCGCGCCACGACCTCTGCAATGGACGTACGTCGGTAGTCCTCGATGTTCATTGACACCTGCGCCCGACCCGTCTCTGGACACAGAAGACCAAGCGCCCGCACCCCGGTAAGTCCCGTTCCATCGGGTCGCTCGCGTACCGCGGCCGCGATGGACCGTGCGTCGTCAAGGCCGCCGTCGCCAAGCCACATGTTCCATGCCACGAGCGGCGCGCGCGCGCCCACCAACGTGACGCCCGCCGATGCATGGGGCTGCTGCGGACCGCTATCGGCCACCACCTCGCCCTGCTCCATCGCGGTGGCCAACGCGGCCGCCCCGGCAGCACGAAACCGGGCTGGGCGCTCCCGCCCTTCCCCCGCCGCGCGTCCGTACAGCAGGCAGGGCACGCCCACCTCGGTGCCGATGCGAAATGCCGCGAGCACCGCCGCATCCACCGCCGCGTCCATGTCGGCCTCGCGCATGGCCACAAAAGGCAGCACGTCGAGCGCACCCACTCGGGGGTGCACGCCTGCCTGGTTGCGCAGATCGATGAGGTCACGGGCAGCGATGGCCAGGGCAACCCCCGAATCAACCAGCGCCAGCGGCGATCCGGCAAGGGTGATGACCATCCGGTCGTGGTCAGCATCGGCATGCACGTCGAGCACATCCACGCCCGCAACGGCCGCCGACGCCACGAGCCGATCGATCAGGTCGGCGCGGCGGCCCTCGCTACAGTTGGGCACGGCCATGAGGGCGGCGTTCTGCCGCCCCGCCAATCTCCGCGCGGCTGCCCGGGCCGTCGTCGCGGACACCGTCACATCACCACCCATCGGGGTCGTTTCTGCGCACGCTTCTCAGGCTGCTCACATTTCTCCGGCCATACAAGTGGTCGGTCGCCGTTACGGCCATTGCCGCGCTGGCATTGATGGGCTGCACGATCACATTGCCGTACATCACCAGGCGGGTAATTGACGACGTCCTGAACGGCCAGCAGCAAGATGCACTGCTCCCCCTGGTTATCGGCGTGATCGTGATCGGTGTCATCCGGTCGATCTTCGCGCTCATGCGCCGCATCATGGCGGGAAGCGTGAGCCTCTCGGTGGAGTTCGACCTGCGCGGCCTCGTGTTTGCGCATCTGCAGCGCCTCTCGTTCGGGTACTTCGACCGCATGCCGGTGGGCCAGTTGATGTCGCGGGCCACCAGCGACCTGCAGACCGTGCGCTTCTTCCTTGGCTACGGCCTCATCTTTCTGTTCATGCACCTGTTCACGCTGGTCTTTGTCACCGTGGTGCTGCTGTTTATCAATGTGCCGCTCACTGTTTTGGCGCTACTCATGGGCCCCGCGCTCGCCCTGGTGGCGATCAGGTCGAGCCGCCGCACCCATCCGGTGCTCGTTGACGTGCAGCAGAAGGAGGCCGACGTCACCCAGACGGCCGAGGAGAGCATCGCCGGAATCAGGGTGGTGAAGGCATTCGGGCAGGAGGTGGCCCAGGCCGACCGGTTCTCGGTGCGGGCCAATGCCGAGTTCTCCCGCAGCATGGACGCCGCCCGCATGCAGAGCTTCTACCAGTCGCTGATGGGATTCCTGCCTGTTCTCGGCGTGGCGGTGGTCATCGCCGTGGGCGGCACCATGACCATCAACGGCGTGCTCACACTCGGCGAGTTCGTGCAGTTCTACCTGTACCTCGCGCTCCTCACATTCCCATTCCGCTCCATCGGAATGCTGATCGGCAACGCCCAGCGCGCATCGGCCAGCGGCCAGCGTGTGTTCGAGATCCTCGATACCGAGCCCCAGATCCAGGAGGCCGACCCCCCCGTGCCCCTGCCCGCGAATGGTGGCGGTGCCGTGCGCATCGAAGGCGTCACCTTCGGGTACGACCCCGATCGCCCGGTGCTGCATGGGGTGACCCTCGACATCCCAGCGGGCAGGGTGGTGGCCTTCATCGGTGCCACGGGCTCGGGCAAGAGCACCATCACCCAACTGATTCCCCGCTTCTACGACCCTCAGCACGGCCGGGTGACGATCGATGGCGTGGATGTGCGCGACGCACCGCTCGACGACGTGCGCCGCGCCGTGGGCATGGTTGGACAGGAGCCGTTCCTATTCTCCGACACTGTGCGGGCGAACATCGCATTCGGGCGCCCCGAGGCAACTGATGACGAGGTGGCCGAGGCGGCACGCCTCGCCCAGGCTGATCCATTCATCCGGGCACTGCCCGAGGGGTACGACACGGTGGTGGGCGAGCGCGGATTCACCCTGTCGGGAGGACA
>CAMCOB010000086.1 GCA_945876305.1 Bifidobacterium breve | reverse complement strand
TCTCCGATGGTGAGGATGCCCACTGTCGGGTCGGCGATACCCATGATGTCGCGGGCGAGCACCCGCCCCATCACTGCGAACTGCGCGAGGTACTCGGGCTTGCACTCCACATTGGCCCCGCCGTCAATGAGGACGACCGGGCCGAGGACAGAGGGCATGGGGACGGCAAGACCGGGGCGGATGACGCCCGGCAGGCGTCGCATGAGCAGTGTGGACGCCGCGAGCATGGCGCCGGTGTGCCCGGCGGAGATGGCGGCGCTGGCGTTGCCCTCGGCAACCTGCCGGCAGGCGACCACCATGGACGCATCAGCCTTGTTGCGCACCGCCCGCACGCCATCCTCGGCAGAGTGGATGCGGTCGCTGGCATGCACCACGGTGATCCCGCTGGGAACATCGCCGTGCGTGGCGAGTTCGCGCTCGAGTGCCTCCGAGTCGCCGACCAGAAGGATCCTGATGCCCTCCTTCGCTGCCGCGACGGCACCCGCCACTGGCACGTGCGGTGCCGTGTCTCCCCCCATCGCGTCAACGGCGACGACGGGAGTGGCGGCGGAACCGCTCACGGGTGGAGGTGCGTCAGGCGCCGGTGTCGACGACCGCGCGGCCCTTGTAATGACCGCACACCATGCAGACATGGTGGGGCATCACGGGAGCCGTGCAGCGAGGGCAGCGGCCGAGGCGCGTGGCCGACACCGTGTGGGTGGCACGACGCTTGTCACGGCGTGCGCGGGATGTCTTGCGCTTGGGGACTGCCAATGCTGCTCCTCGATAGGACCGGTTCCGGAACGACGCGGGAGGTTAGCGCCTCTGAAGCGTCGTGGGCAAGCGCTGAGGCAAATCAGTGTGGAAATTCGGTGCGGGACAGCGGGCTCACGCCTCGTCGGGTGAGTCCTCCCGCATGCGCGCCGCCAGATCGCCGAGCGCGGCCCAGCGGGGATCGGTGGCCTCCTCGGTGCAGTTGCACGAGCCCGCGTTCAGGTCGGTGCCACAACTGGGGCAGATGCCCGCGCAGTCGGGGCGGCAGAGAATGGTCATGGGCATGGCCTCAACAACGGCGTCACGGGCCCACGCCGCCACGTCGAGCTCCTGCCGCGCGGGGCCAATCAGGTACTCGCAGTCCAGATCGGGATCTGGATCCTCCACGAGGTCGCGGCCCCCGGCCTGGAAGTCGCGTGTATCCACGTCAACGCGCACGGTCGCGTCGGCGAGGCAGCGCTGGCATGGCCCACGCAGTTCGGTGGCCAGCCGCAGTCGCAGCCCGATACCCGAGCCGGACGAGCTCACGTCGATTCGCGCCTCAACCTCGGCGGGTACCGGCACGTACTCCTCTGCGCCCATGATCATGCCGTCGAGGGACGTCACGACGTCAACCTGTGCCCCGCCGCCCGACGTGATGTCAAGGCGGCGAAGGTCAACGGGTGCGTCCTTCTTCCCCGGGCGGTCCCCGGTCAACTGATCAGTCGCTGTAGGAGCTTGATTCGTCGGTGACGAAGGGCGTTGCCTCCGCCTCCTCAGACTTGCCCTGAAGGTGCTCGCGGCCACGGCGAACGGCATTGGTGAACTTCTCGAGGTTGACCTCGAGCGTTCCCAGCACCTCGTCGGCGTAATCCTCGGCACCAAGGCGTACTTCGCGCTCGCGCATGCGGGCGTCGTCCAGCATCTCGGTCGCCTGGCGCTCGGCCAGCTTCACGACCTCCTGCTCCGATGCCTGACGATCGGCGCGCTCGCGGGCTTCGCCCACAATGCGATCGGCTTCACGCTTGGCCTCGGCCAGCATCTCCTGCCGCTCCTTCACAATCCAGCGGGCCTGCTTGATCTCCTCGGGGATCGTGGACCGCATCTGGTCGAGGAGCTCATAAATCGCTTCGCGGTCGATGCGCACCTGATCTGTCAGGGGCACCGCGCGCGCGTTGTGCACGAGATCGTCCAGCTTGTCGATGAGCGCGAGAACATCCATAGATCGTCCTTTTTCAGGCGGTGCGGCCGGAACCGAGGCGGTCCCGGAGAGCGTCCGCGACATGCGGGGGTACCCAATGATCAACAGAAGCACCCCACGCGGCGGCCTCGCGGACGCCGGAACTCGAGAGGAAGCCCCACTCGGGTGATGCCGGAAGGAGGACCGTGTCGATCTCCCCCGCCAACCCCCTGTTGAACTGGGTCATCTGGTTTTCGTAGTCGAAGTCCGCGGCTGTCCGCACACCCTTCACAACGACAGTGGCGCCGATCTCGCGGGCGTGCGTGGTCACCAGGCTGTTGAAGCCCACGACCTCGACGTTCCCAAGATGTTCGACGCTCTGACGCAAAAGGGCCTTTCGCTCCTCCGCGGTGAACATTGGCTGCTTTGTGTGCGATCCCTCGGCGATGGACACCACAACCCGATCAAACAGGCGCGCTGCCCGCTCGATCACGTCGAGGTGGCCATACGTGACCGGGTCATATGTTCCCGGACACACGGCGATTCGCCCTCCGGTGCTCATGTTCCTGCTCCCGCAGTCCACATCACAGTGATCTCCGTACCGCCGTAGCGGCGTGTTGTCTGCTCAGGGACCCCGATACCGGGGATGCCGTCGGCCCCCATCATCGCACCACGGGCGTGTTCGAGGACCACCACACCCCCCGGGGCGAGCACCTGGGCGATGGCCGGCCCGAGGTCCGGGAGGATGTCGGGAAGCAGGTCGTAGGGCGGATCAACAAGCACAAGATCAAATCGCGTCCCGGCACCGGCCTCGGCGCGCAGGGCCTCGCGCCACCCACGCGGCACCACTCGCAGGCGGTCGCCCAGCGCCAGCGCATCGGCATTGGCACGGATGGCGCGCACCGCATTTCGGTCGCGCTCCACAGCCACGGCCAACGTTGCTCCCCGCGAGATCGCCTCAATGCCGAGGGCACCGCTGCCGGCGAAAACGTCGAGCACCTGGGTGCCGTCAAGCGGCCCCAGAATGGAGAAGAGTGATTCGCGTACGCGGTCGGAGGTGGGACGTGTGTCCGTTCCCGACGGGGCCACCAGACGCCGCCCCCCGAACTCGCCGGCCACGACGCGCATCAGGCGTCCAGCAATCTGGGCAGATCGGGAAATGCGCGGCGGACGGCGTCGGCCAGCAGCACGTGCTCGGGCTCCTCAAGGTGCGGGTCGCGGCGCAGGGTGGCCCGCGCCACCTGACGCGCCTCTGCCAGCGTGCGGCGATCACGCGACAGCCGTGCGAAGCGCAGGTCGGTGGGCCCCGACTGCCTGAGGCCAAGAATGCTGCCCTCGCCACGGATTTCCAGATCGATGTCAGCCAGGCGGAACCCATCGTTGGTCTGCACCAGGGCTTCGAGCCTGCGCATCCCCTCCTCCCCTCCCGGCTCGGCAAATATCAGGCACGTGCCCGGATGCTCGCCGCGCCCCACACGCCCACGCAGCTGATGCAGTTGCGCCAGCCCAAACCGGTCGGCGTCCTCGATGAGCATGACCGTCGCGTTGGGAACATCAATGCCCACCTCAACCACGGTGGTGGCCACCAGCATGTCGGTCTCGCCCGCCGCAAATGCCGCCATGGCCGCGCGGCGCTCATCGGGTCGCTGGGCGCCATGGGCGAGCCCCACCCTGAACGCGGCGAATGGGCCCTGGCGCAGGCGGGTGAACTCGGCAACTGCCGAACGCGCTGCGATGCCGGACTCACCATCCTCCACAAGTGGGCAGATGACGTACGCCTGACGACCGCGTCGCAGCTCGGCGCGCACGTCGTCATACGCCATCTCGCGCTCGGCGTCGCGTACCCATCGGGTGGCGATCTCGCTGCGCCCCGGTGGGCGGCCACGTATCGCCGACACCCGCAGATCGCCATAGGCCGTGAGGGCCAGCGTGCGGGGGATGGGCGTGGCGGTCATGTACAGCAGGTGTGCCGCCATGCCGTCGTCGCCCGCCTGCTCAGCCAGCGCCTGACGCTGCTCAACACCAAAGCGGTGCTGCTCGTCAACCACCACCAGCCCCAGACGATCGAACTCGACGCCACCCACCAGCAGCGCCTGCGTGCCCACCACCACACGGGCGGTTCCTGTGGCCACCGCCATTTCGCGACGCTCACGCTCAGCCTTCGGCACGTTGCCGGTAATGAGCACCGGCTCAATTCCCGCCGGGGCCAGCAGGGAGTCGAGTGTGCGCAGGTGCTGTTCGGCGAGTGTCTCGGTGGGAACGAGGATGGCGGCCTGGGCACCAGCCTCCACAGCCTGCGCACATGCCAGCGCCGCCACCACGGTCTTGCCCGCCCCAACTTCTCCCTGCAGCAGCCGGCGCATGGGCTGCGGGCGGGCGATGTCACGCGCCACCTCGCGCGCCACGCGCTCCTGCTCACGCGTGAGCGTAAATGGCAGGGCAGCCCTTATGACGCCGGTGATCTCGCCGGTCGCTTTAAGGGGCAGGGCGCGCCGGGCGGTCTCATCGTGCCGACGCACGGCGATGAGCCCCATCTGCAACACGAGCAACTCCTCAAATGCGAGGCGACGACGGGCCGAGCGCGGCTCGCGGGCGGTGCGTGGAAAGTGCAAGGCGGCGAGTGCGTCGGCGCGGGTGCCCACCTTCACACGTTCCCGCATCCACTGGGGCAGCACCTCAGGCGCCGACGACACATACGGGCGGGCGGCGTCCACGAGCTCACGAAGCCGCCTGGCCGGGAGCGCCTCGGTCGCCGGATACACCGGCACGAGCCCCTCGGTATGCAGGCCTTCGGATGCCTGCGCGCCCAGCACCTCATGTGCCTTTACCGTGATCTGACGGTTGGGCCGAAGCTTCACCTGCCCGCGGATCATCAACTCATCGCCCGGTGTGAGCACTCCGGCCAGATATCCCTGGTTGAACCAGATGGCAGCAATCGAGCCGGTGGCGTCGTGCACCTTGGCGCGCACCATCTTGAGCCCCCGCCGCCGTGTGGGGATGACGCTGATCGAATCGAGCACCACCCGTACCGTGGCCTCCTCCCCATCGGCCAACCCGCTCACGGGGCGCGCGCTGTCGTATGCCAGGTAGCGCGACGGCAGGTGCTCCAGCAGATCGCCGAGGTCGTGCACGCCAATGGCGGCCGCACGATCCGCAGTCGCCTTGCCCACTCCGGGGAGCTCCGTAAGCGGTGCGTACCACCAACGCACGCCCGGGCGATGGGGTATCGCGGGCGCGTCGGCGTCTGCCCGACGACGCCCAAATGCATCGCCAGGCACGGTCACGCTGGTACTCCGGGCCGTGGTGTGGCATCGTGCCCGAGTCGCGGCATCCGCCGCGCTCTTTCATCAACACGAGGTAGTTGGTCGACATGGCGAAGGTCTGCAGCTCCTGTGGCAAGGGTCCCTCCTTCGGGAACAACCGGAGCCACTCCATGCGTGCGACGCCCCGTCGCTTCGACCCGAACCTTCAGAAGGTGCGGATCATGGTCGGCAGCACGCCGACCCGCGCCTACGTCTGCACCCGCTGCCTGAAGGCCGGCAAGGTGCAGAAGGCCGTCTCCGGAACCTAGGACCGGCCCGCCGCTCCTGGGCCACTCGCCCGAGCGGACGCCAATAGGTTGATCATCGCGACAGCCGCATCTGCGGCCTCGTCGCCCTTGTTCCCCTTGTCGCCACCCGCGCGCGCCGTTGCCTGCGCCATGGTGTCGCAAGTGAGGATGCCGAATGCGCACGGCACGCCGGTGTCGAGCGACACGCGCATCAGGCCATGGGCCGCGGCATCGCACACGTACTCGAAGTGGGCCGTCTCGCCCCGGATAACGGCGCCCAACGCCATGATGGCGTCGTAGCGACCCGTCACGGCCAGAGCCTGTGCAGCGGACGGTGCCTCGAAGGCACCGGGGATCCAGTGCACATC
>CAMCOB010000085.1 GCA_945876305.1 Bifidobacterium breve | reverse complement strand
CAGGACCGCGCCCGCGTGGCGCGCACCCGCGATCGGCGGACGGCCGCCCTGGGCGACCTGCAGGAGCGCCTCGGGTTGGATGCACCACCGCTGCGCATCGAGTGCTACGACATCTCAAACCTCGGGCCCACCTATGCCGTGGCATCGATGACGGTATTGATCGGTGCCGCGCCGGCGAAGGCCCACTACCGGTCATTCACCATGCAGCACGAGGGCGATGCCAACGACTTCGCGCGCATGGGTGAGGCAATCGGCCGCCGCATGGCACGTCTTGCCGCCGGCGATACCGACCCGAGCCTGGGTGCCCGGCCATCGCTCGTCGTGATTGATGGGGGAAAGGGGCAACTGGGCGCGGCACTGCGTGCCATGCGCGAGGCTGGCGTGGATGTGCCCATGGTGAGCCTTGCCAAGCGTATTGAAGAGGTGTTCGTGCCCGGCCGGAGTGATCCGATCCTCATGCCCGAGGACTCCCCGGGGCTCAGATTGCTGCAACAGGTGCGCGACGAAGCGCATCGGTTTGCCCTGCGACACCACCGCACCCTTCGTGGCAAGGGTATGACGGCGAGCGCCATGGATTCGCTGCCGGGCATCGGCCCCGCACGCCGGCGTGCAATCCTGCAGCACTTCGGTTCACCCGAGCGATTTATGGCGGCGACCCGTGATGAGTTGGAGGCCGTGCCCGGGCTGCCGCAGAAGGTGGCGCGTGATCTGTACGAGTTCCTGAACAAAACGGGCGCTCCAGTGGGCGGAAGACGACGGGTACCCAGGCCGCCGAGGCCATGAGCGGAGGTGGTGGCGAATGGAACTGACGATCATCACCGGGCTCTCCGGCGCCGGCAAGAGTGGTGCCATCGGGGCGTTTGAGGATGCCGACTACTTCTGCATCGACAACCTGCCTCCCCGCCTGCTTCCGGCGCTGGTTGACCTGTTCGAACTCGAGGGCAGCAAGGTGGAGCGCGCGGCGCTGGTGTGTGACGTGCGTGGCGGCATCTGGTTTGAGGACTTGGCGCGTGAACTGGGCGAGGTGCAGAAGGCCGACGGCATCACTCCGCGCATCCTGTTCCTCGAAGCCTCCGACGATGCCCTGCTGCGACGGTTCCGCGAGACGCGCCGGCGCCATCCACTGGCCGAGGGGGGAGAGGTGCTGCGCGGGATCGAGCGCGAGCGCATGCTTCTGGCCGACCTGCGTGATCGCGCGGATGTGGTGATCGACACCACCGGCATGACGCCGTGGGACCTGCGCGAGGCCGTGGCCCGCGAGATGGCGCCTGGAACGCGCCCCCACATGCAGGTGACCTTCTCGTCATTTGGCTTCAAGCACGGGGTGCCGCGCGAGGCCGACCTGATGTTTGACGTGCGGTTCCTTCGCAATCCCCACTATGTGGCGGATCTCACCGCACGCACCGGGATGGAACCTGATGTGGCGGCGTACGTGGCGGCAGATCCCGGGTACGCCGAGTTCATGGCACGTCTGGAGAACCTGCTCGACTTCGTATTGCCGCTGTATCAGGCCGAGGGCAAGCGGCATCTGGTGGTTGCGATCGGGTGCACGGGGGGCAGGCATCGCAGCGTGGCCATCGCCGAGGCGCTGGCAGCCCGGTACGAGGCAGACCTGGGCGCGACGACTGCCCACCGCGATGCGGGCAAGCCGCCAGAGGTACGGGGCACGTGAACCGTCCGCATGTGGCTGCGCTGGGTGGCGGCACCGGGCTGTCGTCGTTGCTTCGCGGGCTGAAGCACCGCGACCTCGACATCTCGGCCATCGTGAGCGTGGCCGACGACGGTGGGTCATCGGGCCGCCTTCGGCGTGAACTGGGAATGCTTCCGCCGGGCGACGTGCGCAACGTGCTTGTGAGCCTGGCCGAGGACGAGTCGCTGATGGGGCGCCTTTTTCAGCACCGGTTCGCCGACGGCGATCTCTCTGGCCATCCGTTTGGCAACCTCATCCTCGCCGCCCTCACCGAGGTGACGGGGTCGTTTGATGAGGCCGTGCGTGAGTGCTCGCGCGTGCTCAAGGTAAACGGGAGGGTGATCCCGGGCACGCTGCAGCACGTGCGACTGTGGGCCGAGCGCGAAGATGGATCCGAGTCGTGCGGTGAGACCCTCATCGCATCGGGCGCCGGTGCCTGCCGGCGGGTGTGGCTGGACCCGGAGCCCTCCGCGCACCCCGATGCTGTGGCCGCCATCGCCGATGCCGATCTGGTGCTGCTGGGGCCGGGTTCGCTGTTTACCAGCGTGATGCCGCATCTGGCGGTGGGGGAGATCGCCGATGCCGTGCGCGGTGCCCAGGGGCTGCGCGTATACGTGTGCAACATCATGACTCAGCCGGGCGAGACCGACGGCAAGGATGCCGTGCACCACCTGGACCGCGTGCTGGAGATGATTCCAGGAGGAGTGGACGTGGTGGTGGTGCATGCGGGTGCACTCGACGGTGCATCCGTGGCCCACTACGGCGCTCAGGGGCAGCAGCCGGTGGTCGTAGATGTAGGCGCGCTTGCCGAGCGCGGCGTGCGGGTGGTGACCGCCGACGTCGCCGAGAGCGATCGCGTGGTGCGACACGAGCCCGAGCGGCTGGCGGATGTGCTGGTACCGCTGGCGGCCGAGGGTGCCGTGCGCCGCGCAGAATCGGCATCTGCGTACCCCGCGTGATGGAGTTATGAGACCGTAAACCTCCCGCTCGTAGCGGGGAAAAGACGCCGGAATCCGCCCCTTGGGAGGATTCGTAGCACTTGTGACGAATAGCGCGAGGCCCGTAGAGTGTCGTCATCACGACGGCTCGCTGTCGTGCTCCGTGTGCCCACCTCATCTTATTTCGGGTTCACGGATTCCCTGTCCTATTACAAGAAGGAGCTCTCACATGGGTGCTCGCGCAAAGGCGATTTTTCCGCTCGCGCTGGTAATTGGAGTCCTCTCCTACCTGTGGACTGAGTTCTCGCTGAACTTCACCTTCCACTGGGTGACCGTGTCTGGCACGGATCTTCCCGGTGCTGTTGGCGTTCCGCAGAACTTCCACCTGATTCTTCCTACGGCGTTCATCGCGTGGGGTCTGTTCTTTGCTGCTGGTGGCGACAACGCCGCCTTCGGCAAGATCTTCTTGGCTTCGCTGTTCGGCACGGTTGCAGCGCTCGTTACGATCCCGCTTGCATACAAGTCGGCTGCGTTCCCTGAGTTCTGGGGCATCGCCCTTTGGGTCGGTGTGTTTGCATTCATCCTCGTGATGATCCTCATCGCGGGTGACTGGTACTACGTCGCAGGGACGTTCCCGGCATTTGCTGCCGTGTTCCTCTGGTGGGTCGCGACGGGTATGGACGGCTGGGCCCCCGCTGGCGCCGATGTTGATCTTGATGGCGCAGGCGCTGGTACTGCAACGGGTCTTGGTGCTTTCGGTGGTCTTGTTTCGACCCCGTGGGCATGGGTGTGGTTTGACACCTTCGTCACGCTGATCTGTGGTCTGGTCCTGGGTCTCATCTCGGGCAAGCTCGCAGCACTCCTCACCCCGAAGCCCAAGGAGGCCTAGGCCACACGGTCTACGCAACCTTTGCTTCGCGCTCTGGGGGACCTTCGGGTCCCCCAGAGTCGTTTTTCGGGTGATTCGTCCCCGCCGTGGAGCCCCGCCACCGGTTATGCTCGCGCTCGCTTTCGACCAAGGGGAATCTGATGGCAGTACGCGTGGGCATCAATGGTTTCGGCCGTATCGGCCGGAACGTATTCAGGGCAGCGATGAGTCGCGCCAAGGGCGATGTGGAGATCGTTGCCGTCAACGACCTCACCGACGCAAAGACACTTGCGTACCTTTTGGCCTACGACTCGATCTTCGGCCGCTATCCGGGCACCGTGGAGCATGAGGGCGACACCATCATCGTGGACGGCACGCCCATCCGCGTGATGGCGGAGCGCGACCCCGGCAACCTCGCATGGGGCGACCTGGGGGTTGACGTGGTGGTGGAGAGCACCGGCTTTTTCACCAAGCGCGACGACGCCGCCAAGCATCTCGCGGGTGGCGCCAAGAAGGTCATCATCTCCGCTCCTGCGACCAACCCCGACCTGACCGTGGTGCTCGGCGTCAACGACGACGCCTACGACGCCGCGACCATGAACATCATTTCCAACGCGTCATGCACCACCAACTGCCTCGGCCCCATCGCGAAGGTACTCGACGACCTTTACGGCATTGAACAGGGCTTTATGACCACGACCCACGCGTACACGAACGATCAGCAGATCCTTGACCTGCCGCACAGCGACCTGCGTCGCGCCCGTGCGGCTGCGCTGTCGATCATCCCGACGTCGACGGGTGCCGCACGCGCCATCGGCGAGGTAATGCCGCACCTCAAGGGCCGGCTTGACGGGTTCGCCATGCGTGTTCCCACTCCGGATGGCTCGGTGGTGGACCTCGTGGCCACCGTCAAGGGTACGCCCGACGTGGACGAGATCAACGCGGCCATGAAGGCGGCCTCGGTCGGCCCGATGGCGGGAATTCTCGGGTACTCCGAGGACCCGATCGTGTCGCGTGATGTCGTTGGCGACTCGCACTCGTCGCTGTACGACGCCCCACTCACCATGGTGATGGGAAATCAGGTGAAGGTCATCTCCTGGTACGACAACGAGTGGG
This sequence comes from Bifidobacterium breve, assembly GCA_945876305.1. Taxonomy (GTDB): domain Bacteria; phylum Actinomycetota; class Thermoleophilia; order Miltoncostaeales; family Miltoncostaeaceae; genus SYFI01. The sequence goes on along the minus strand of CAMCOB010000085.1, from coordinate 1,242 downwards.
CCTATTCGTGCCGGGTGGTTGACCTCGCGCAGAGGCTTCTGCCGTAATGCAGCGCCCTGTCCAAGTGGATTCGCCGGGTCGTTCGTGGGCGGGGGAGCGCGTGCTCGTACGTGCTGACCTCAATGCACCCCTCGACACCCGGCGGGTCACCGACGACGCGAGGATTCGCGCGTCGGTGGCCACGATTCGGTATCTGCTGGACAACGGCGCCGCGGTTGCGGTGTGTTCGCACCTCGGACGCCCCAACGGCACGCGAATTGACGATCTGTCGCTTGCGCCGTGCGCGGAACGCCTGTCGGAGCTTCTCGGCCAGCCAGTCGAGTTGCTTGCCGACTGCGTTGGCCCGGTCGTGGAGGCCCGCGTGCGGGCACTTCATCCCGGTGATGTCGTATTGCTTGAGAACCTGCGCTTCCATCCGGGCGAAGAGGCCAACGACGCAGCGTTCGCCGACCAGTTGGCCGCGGGCTTCACCGCCTACGTCAACGACGCCTTCGGGGCTGCCCACCGGGCCCATGCATCGACCGAGGCCGTCGCCCGTCGGCTGGATGCCTGCGCCGGGCTTCTTCTCGGCCGTGAGGTCGAGGTGCTCGGCGGGTTGCTCGGCGACCCCACTCCGCCGTTCGTGAGCGTGCTGGGTGGGTCGAAGGTGAGCGACAAGCTGCCGCTCATCGAGAATCTGCTCGATACCTCCGACCGGATCCTCATCGGTGGTGCCATGTGCTTCACGTTTCTGAAGGCCCTCGGAGATCCGGTGGGAACCTCGCTGCACGAGGACGCGGCGGCGCAGCAATTGGCGCTGCGTCTGCTTGACCGCGCCGGCAAGGTGAACTGCACGCTCCAGTTGCCCACCGACATCCTTGTGGCCGACCGCTTCAGCGCCGATGCGAACTTGCAGGTGGTGCCGAGCGACGCCATCCCTGATGGGTGGATGGGTGTGGACATCGGTCCGCGTACCTCGGCTGCCTACCGCGATGTAATCGCGACGGCGGGCACTGTGTTCTGGAACGGACCCATGGGTGCGTTTGAGATACCGCCATTTGCTGACGGCACCCGTGCGGTAGCCGAGGCCATGGCATCGTCGGCCGCCATCACAGTGGCCGGGGGTGGTGATTCGGGCGCTGCGGTCAGCGAGATGGGTCTCGCCGACCGGTTCACCTGGGTCTCCACCGGGGGTGGTGCCGCGCTTGAGATGCTCGAGGGTGCCGTCCTCCCCGGCGTTGCAGCGCTTCCTGTCGCATGAGC
>CAMCOB010000084.1 GCA_945876305.1 Bifidobacterium breve | reverse complement strand
CGGCAGTCGTTCAAGGGCTTGCTGCTGCCGCCCATGTGGGCACTCATCGCCGGCCTCATCCTCACGATCTCCGGCGTGCACGACCTGCCCGACCTCATCGAGTTCCCGGTCACGTACCTCGCCGCGGGCGTACTGCCGGTGGTCATGCTCTATGCCGGGATCATGCTCGACTGGTCGGGTATCAGGGACTACTGGCGGGTGATCGCCGGGGTCTCCATCGCCCGGTTGGCAATCGGACCAGTGGTGACATTCGCCGTGGCGGTGGCCTTTGGTTTCAGCGGTGAGGAGCTCAACACGATTACGGTCCTCGGCGGCATGCCGAGCGGCATGATGGTGCTGGTGATGGGCGCGCACTACCGGCTGCCCGTCAACTTGCTGGCCGGGTGCGTTGCCGTTACCACGGTGCTTGCGCTCCTCACTCTTCCAATCGTCACTGCGGTGGTTCAATGAGCACGTCACCCTTCTGCACCCGCCTCGCCCAGCGCGTCGCATCGCGCGGCAGCCAGATCGTGCTCGGGCTCGATCCCGACCCGGCACGTGTGGACGGCGGGGCGGTCGGTGCCCGTGACTTCTGCGCCGACGTCATCGCAAAGGCCGCCGAGCACTGCGTGGCGGCCAAACCCCAACTGGCCTGCTTCGAGCGCTTCGGGGCCGACGGGTGGCAGGCATTCGAGGAGGTCTCGCAGGCAGCGGCCGACGCGGGCCTACTCGTAATTGCTGATGCCAAGCGCGGCGACGTGGATGCCACCACTCGCCACTACGCCGCCGCATTTCTTCGCGATCCCATCGACGCCCTCACGGTGAACCCGATGCTCGGCACCGACTCAGTCACGCCGTTCCTCGAGGCCGCGGCACACGGGGGAAGAGGGCTCTTCGTCCTCGTGCGCACCTCCAACCCGGGAGCAGCAGAACTGGAGGATCTTGAGATGGCCGACGGCCGCCCGTGGCACGAGGCCGTGGCCGACCGCGTACGCCAGTGGGGGCGGACCACCACTGTGCCCGGTCAGGGATCGTCAATCGGCGCGGTCGTCGGGGCAACGGTGCCCGAGCGTATCCACCGGCTGCGCGAGCTGATGCCCGACCAGCCATTTCTGCTCCCCGGAGTGGGGGCGCAGGGCGGCGACCCGGCTGAGCTCGGCCCGGCATTCGCCGGCCGTGCCCACGGCGCGCTGGTGTCGGCCAGTCGATCCGTGATCTACGCCGACGATCCGGCGCAGGCGGCACGCGACCTGCGCAACATGGTGTGGAACATCTGGGAGGAGCACAGATGATTGACGAACGGCTGCGGGATCTGATTGAGCGTGCCAACTACGTGCACGTGGCCACACTCATGCCTGACGGCTCACCGAGCTCGGTGGCGATGTGGGGCGGCATGGAGGGCGACTTCGTCACCATCTTCACGGGCGGCCCAGAGAGCCGCAAGGCCAAGAACCTGGCGCGCGACGGCCGCGTGGCCATCTCCATCATCGACTTCGAGAACCCGTACCGGGGCGGACAGCTTCGCGGGCACGTGGCCGAGACCCGCCACGGCGCCGAGGCCCTTGAGGCCATGGACCGCCTGTCCGTCAAGTACACCGGCGAGCCATTTCCGTGGCGGGCTGATCAGGGCACGCAGTACCTCATCGAGGTCGATTGGTCGCATTACGCCGAGCTCGGGTTCACGCACGCGCCTGCATGATCTGCTGCATCATCTTGAATGATCTTCGGCAGGGCGGCGTCCACGGCCTGATGCTCCGTGCGGCTGCACAGGTTCCGGCGCCCTGACCGTCACGCGGTTGTCGCACTGGTGTTCCATCGATCCTGACCGTTGAACCCGGGGCATAGAGTGGCGGCATGAGCTCACCGACACTTGTAGTGATGGAGGGCGACGAAACAGGCCAGGAATTGCTGGAGCAGTCGCTCCGCGTGATGGCTCCGGACGTCATCGGCATCACACTTGCCGTTGAGCGGTACGACCTTTCACTTGCCGCCCGCCGGGCGAGCAACAACGGGGTGGTGCACGACGCCGCCCAGGCGCTGCGTCGCACCGGGTATGGCCTGAAGGCAGCCACCGTGACGCCCGAGGAGACAGGTGGGGTGGGTAGCCCCAACGCAATCCTGCGCACCGAGATCAATGGTCGTGTGATCATCCGCACCGGGCGCCGCATTCCCGGCGTGCGTCCCATCGGGGGCGTACACGCTCCCATTTCGGTGGTGCGCATGGCCGTTGACGATGCATACGGGGCCAGGGAGTGGCGTGAGGGCGAGGGCATGGATGAGGTGGCGTGGCGGGAAGAGCACATCTCGCGCCGGGTGTGCCGCGCGGTGGCGGAGTTCTCGTTCCAGCAGGCGGTCCGCATGAATGCCACGGTGATCGGTGGCCCTAAGTGGACGGTCTCACCGGTCTACGAGGGCATGCTCAAAGAGGAGCTGGACGCGGCATCGGGCCGCTACCCGGACATCACCTACAAGCCCACGCTCATCGATGCGCTGTACGCCGTGCTCGTGAGCCATTCGGGCGAGACCCTGGTGGTGCCATCGCTCAACCGTGACGGCGACCTGTTGTCGGACATGGTGCTGCAGCTGTTCGGCACCATCGCCGGGGCCGAGTCGCTGCTTCTGGCATTCGACGACGACTTCCGTCCATCGGTGGTGATGGCCGAGGCGCCGCATGGCACCGCTCCCACACTATTCGGCAAGGACGTCGCCAACCCGTTGGCCATGATCCTGGCTGGTGCTGCGGTGCTCGGGTACATGCGATCCGACGAGGCATCCCGCGCCTCCCGCGCCATCTACGAGGGGGCGCTCGAAGCGGTGTCTGACGGCGTACGCACGCCCGACCTCGGCGGCGACTGCTCCACCACCCACTTCACTGACGAGGTCATCCGACGGGTGCGCTCGAAGTTGGATGTGTGGGAGGCGCTTGGTGACAGCGCCGGTCCCCAGATGATCTAGCGCAGGACCGTACGACCGAGATCGGTCCCCGGCAGCGAGCCGGGGGCCGTGGCTACCACGGTCACCGTTGACCGACCGCGACGCACCCCCGAGTTGAGGCGCAGCGTGGCCCACCGTGTGCCCCGGTGGGAGAACCGCACCACCGCGACACCCATCACCCGGCTACGGCCCCCTCGTGCCGGGCGTCTGATGACAAGCGCAGCGCGTGCTTTGCCCGACGCCCATACGCGAACACGGAGCGGCCCATGCAGCGGGGTGGTGCGCGGCACCGTGAGGCGCACGCGGACCTGCGGCCGGTCGTCATCGATTGCGCCGGTCGCCGCCTCGCCTGTGGGCGGCTGACCGGCCACAGGGCCACCGGGTGCGTCGGGCACGCCATCAAGACCCTGGGCGATGGGCACGAGGGCACCGTCCCCGTTGCCCCCGAGGTCGATCCCCGGCACTCCGGGAAGGCGCCCGATGGGTCCGAGGGCCAGCGGCTGCAACTCGATGGCGCCGAGGTCGATGTGCGCGCCTGCCCGACGTGGATTCCCGAACACGTCGGCGGCATATGCCGCGGCGGCAGCACGTACCGAGGCATCGTCGGACCCGTCAACCACGGGCGACCCGATCTGCGGGGTGAGCGCGCGCAGGTCGGGTGAAAGCGGGTTGACATCCGAGAGAAAGCGTGGGTCGGCTGCCCGCCAGCTTCCCGCCACCACTCCTCCGCCCCCGGCCACGACGAGGTGGTTGATGTCGCGGGGTGCGGGCTGACTCCAGAGAAGGGACGGCCCCACCGATGTGAACACGGCCTCGCCGGTCGCGCGGACCCCCCATGCCGGTGCCGGGTTCACTCCGAGCCTCACTGCGGATGGAATGCACTGGCTGCTTCCAGCGCTGATCACGCCCGCGAGCGACGCGAGCGAGGCCGACGCGCCCTGTTCGTTCCGGCCGGAGATGGAGATGGCATCGCGGCACTGCGCCCCGGCCGCCTCGTACACCGTTGAGAGCGTGAGCTGTACGCGGCTACTCGGTGCCCCCACGCCACCCGGCGCATGGGTGACCATCAGCGCCTGCTGCGACGGCAGCACGTTGGCGATGATCGAGTTGCCCACGTCGAGTCGGCCCTTGCGGGCCTCGAGCATGCCGAGCACGGCCGAGGACGAGATCGTCATTCCCCGGGCGCGGTCAGTGGCAGTGGTACTGACGTTGCCCGAGACCGTGCTGCGATCAATCGTGCCATCGAACAGTTGCACCGCTGGCCTGGCGCCACCGCCGAGCGCCGTGATGCTGCTCTGCGAGATGGTGGAGACGCCGTCCACTGCCACGAGCGGTGCCCCGTCGACATCGCGTACTGCCAGCGTCACGCCCCGCATGGATGACGCGGCCATCAGGAGGATCACGTTGGCGGGACTGGCTGGATCACGCATGTGGGTACCCGCGATGGCCAGGGCGCGGATCGTGCTGCCGGCGAGCGTGATGTGGGGAGTCTGCCCCGGCTGGGGTGCGCCCAGCCGGATAACCGCCCCGATCCCACCAGGGCCGCTGATATTCACCTTCCGGGTGGTGAGACCGAATTCCAGCGAGCGGTCAAGCACGTGGAATCCCGAGGCCAGCGTGATGGCCACAGCCGGTCCGGCCACAGGGAGGGCGGCAATCGCCGCGCGCGCCCCGCTCAGCGTCGCGCACGGCGCCAGCGGGGTGATCACACACTGCGCGTCACTTCCGTGAAGGGGGTCCACGGAGATGGGGTTGAGCGCCTGTCCATCTGCAAACCCAGTAGTGGTGGCGGCGATGGCCGCACAGCCAAGCGCCAGAAGGGCACCCCGTCCTGCCGATCGCACAAACATGAGACGGAGTTTACGCCAGAGTGATCAGGCCGCGCTGAGTCGCAGTTCCGGCCGCCGCCCCTGCCAGCCGCACCACAGTGCAAACAGCACGATGGCGATTGCCGACCCGGTCCAGTGCTGGCCGGTGAACACGCCCAGCAGACTGATGAGCCCGGCAACGATGGCACCCGCAAATGTGGGCACCAGCGGCAGGTGCACCACACGTACCGTCACATATGTGGCGATGAGCCATGCAGCCGGCCCGATGAGCCAGCCCCAGGTCTCAAAGAACGAGTGGGGGAGGGTGAGTCCGGTCGTCGCGCCCAGAACGGCGACGACAATCGCCTGGCACAGCGTGGCCCTCCAGAGGATCCCCCAGTCCATGGGTGTCTAGCCGTCGAGGAGATCGGGCAGGTAGGGAATGTTTCCCCTGGCATCGCCGGGGGGCATCCCCACCGCAACCTCCGCGGTGATGTCGTCAACGCGTGCCTCGGCCGGCGGCTCCTGTCCGGACATGTCACGGACGGGTCCCCCGGGGCCTGCGGTGTCGATCCATTTCTGCACGTACTCGGCCTCGCGGCTGTAGCCGAGATCGTTGAACACGGTCACTGCGCGGTGCTGGTCTTCCATCCATGCCAGGCGTCCATCGGCCTTGGGGCCATCGCCGTATGAGGTGGTGACCGAGCGCACCATGGCGCCGGTGGGGTGGTACATCATCCCCTTCAGCAGGATTGCCCGCATGTCGTTGTCGCAGTCGGCACCCCACATGCGCCAGAACAGCGCGGTCTCTTCAACCGTGCGGCGCAGATCGGTGCCCTTGGCGCTCGGGTCCTGCCAGCGCAGCGCCATGATGCGGCGATCGCCCGCGGAGAGGATCGTGGTTCCCCCCACGTCGACGCCGTAGCCACGAAGACGCACCTCGCTCTGAAGCTCAATGGTGAGTCCGGGGCCGTAGCCGATGATCTTGCGGCCCTCTGTGCGCCACCTTGGTGCGTTGCGCCCGTAGGCGTAGCGCAGGCGGGTGACCATTCCGATCTCCACCTCGCCCTCAAGCACCACCACCTGGCGGATGAACATGCCGGGATGCGCTGCCTGCACGGGCCCACGGGTGGGAACCATCATGCAGTCGATCACCCG
>CAMCOB010000083.1 GCA_945876305.1 Bifidobacterium breve | reverse complement strand
CTGAGCGTGCTGGCAGTGACGGGACGCACTCGTCCCCGTGCCCGCCTCACCGGCGTGGCGTCGTATGTGCCCGAGCGGGTGCTCACAAACGCCGAGCTTGAAAAGATGGTCGACACCACTGACGAGTGGATTCGCGAGCGCACCGGAATTTCTGAGCGCCACATCGCGGCCGACGATCAGGCGACGTCCGATCTGGCGTTGGCAGCGGCCCAGGCATTGCTGCGCAGCACGCGCACGAGCGCCGCCGACATCGACCTGCTGATCATCGCGACCACCACGCCCGACCACATCTTTCCGCCCACCGCCACGCTGGTGGCCGATCAGCTGGGCGCCACATCGGCCGCCGCGCTCGACATCAATGCCGTGTGCAGCGGGTTTGTGTACGGGCTTGCGCACGCCACCGGGATGGTGGAGTCGGGTCTCGCCCGCAAGGTGATGGTGATCGGTGCCGAGACGCTGTCGCGCATCGTGGACTGGAACGACCGCAGTACGTGCGTGCTCTTCGCCGATGGTGCGGGTGCCGCCCTGATTGAGGCGGACGACGAGGGGGAGCCTGGGTCCGGGGTAATCGGGTTTGAACTGGGCGCCGACGGATCGGGCAAGGACATTCTGTGCATCCCCGCCGGCGGGTCGCGCCGTCCCGCGCGGTCGGAGGGTGTCGAGCCCGCCGACCTGTGTATTCAGATGGCAGGGCGCGAAGTATTTCGGTTTGCCACCCGGATCATGGTCGAATCGGCCACGCGCCTCTTGCAGGAGGCCGGACTCACCACCGACGATGTCGACCTCCTTGTGGCACATCAGGCCAATAAGCGCATTCTTCAGCATGCGGCCGAGAAGCTGGAGATTCCGCCGGACAAGGTGGTCATCAACATCGATCGCTTCGGCAATACCTCGTCGGCGTCGATCCCCATCGCCTTGGCCGAGGCCGTGGAGCGGGGAAATGTGTCGCCGGGTGACTTGCTGCTGATGGTGGGCTTTGGTGCGGGGCTCACCTGGGGCGCAGCGTTGGTTCGTTGGGAGCCACGGGCGTGATCGCCCTGCTCTTTCCGGGTCAGGGTGCCCAGCAGGTGGGAATGGGGCGCGACCTGTGCGAGGCGCACCCCACGGCGGCAGCCACCTTTGCCGAGGCCAACGACGCCCTGGGCTACGACATCACGAAGATCATCTTTGAGGGCCCCGAGGCCGACTTGGTGCGCACCGACGTGTGCCAGCCCGCCATTCTCACCATGAGCGTCGCGTGCCTGCGCGTGGCAGAGGAGCACGGGCTGCGCGGCGATGTGGCGCTCGGCCACTCGCTGGGCGAATACTCGGCCCTGGTGGCCTGCGGGTCCATTGGATTTGATGAGGCGCTTCGTCTGGTGGGCGAGCGCGGTGCGGCCATGCAGGCTGCCGGGGAGGATCGCCCGGGCACGATGGCCGCGGTGCTCGGGCAGTCGGACGAGCAGGTGCAGGCACTGTGTGAGGAGGTTGGTGATGTGTGGCCCGCCAACTACAACTGCCCGGGGCAGGTCGTGGCATCGGGCACGGTTGACGGCATCGCACGACTGCTGGCCCTCGCGGGCGAGCGAGGGGTGAAGGCCACCCAACTGAAGGTGGGCGGCGCGTTTCACAGCCCATTGATGGCACCCGCATCGCACCGCCTCGTGCCCGCGCTTGAGGCATGGGACCCAACACCACCCTCGCCTGCCTTTTTGTGCACCACCACCGCGCTCGTGGAGCCTGCAGACCGCATGCGTGCGGTGCTGCTCGATCAGCTCACGTCGCCGGTACGATTTGGTGAGGCGGTGGACGTTGCGCTTGCGACGGGTGCCACGACCTTCGTCGAGTTGGGCCCCGGCCGGGTGCTGTCGGGGCTGGTGAAGCGGATTAAGCGGGACGCGTCGCTGCACCAGATCTCGGGGCCCGATGATCTGGCGGGAATCTCGGAGGTGATGGCATGAGCACGGCACTGGTAACGGGTGCAAGCAGGGGGATCGGTGCGGCATGCGCACTGGCCCTCGCCACCGCGGGTTACGACGTGGGCGTGGGGTACGTCTCGGATCAGACCGGCGCAACGGCGACCGCCGAGGCGATTGAGGCACTGGGTCGCCGGGCGCACGTGGTGCAGGGCGACATCTCCGATTCCGCCGCTGCCGAGGCAATGGTGACCGGCACCGAAGAGGCGCTGGGACCGCTTGATGCGCTGGTGCTGAACGCGGGAATCACCCGTGATGGCCTGATGATGCGCATGACCGACGACGACTGGGACGCGGTGATCGGCACGAACCTCTCGGGCTCGTTCTTCACCGCGCGCGCTGCACTGCGGGGCATGATGAAGCGCCGTAGCGGCAGCATTGTTGCGATCTCGAGCGTGGTCGGGATGATGGGGAATGCGGGCCAGGTGAACTACGCGGCGGCCAAGGCCGGCGTGATCGGGCTCGTGAAGTCGCTCGCGAAGGAGGCGGGCTCGCGCGGGGTACGCGCAAACGCGGTGGCGCCGGGATACATCGTCACCGACATGACCGCCGGGTTGCCGGACGACGTGCGCGAGCAGCTGATGTCGCACACGCCGCTCCAGCGGCTCGGAACACCTGAGGACGTCGCGGCACTCGTGGCGTTTCTCTGCACCGACGCGGCTGCGTTCATCACCGGGACGGTCATCCCGGTTGATGGCGGCCTGGCGATGTAGGCGGGAGAACCAATGAGCAGGCTCATTCAGGATGGCAAGTTGCGCAGGGTGGTGGTCACGGGCATCGGTCTGGTGACCCCATTTGGCATTGGTCGTGAGGCTGCGTGGGATGGCGCCATCTCCGGGCGATCCACCTCGGCCACCATTACGAGCTTCGACTCCTCGGAGTGCGAGACGCACTTCGCGTGCGAGGTGCCGGGCTTTGAGCCCACCGACTTCGTGGAGCGACGTGCCGCGCGGCGCATGGACCGGTTTTCGCAGCTGGCAGTGGCGGCAAGCCGCCTGGCCCTCGACGACTCGGGCGTGGAGGGCACTGCCGCCAGGGATCGCATTGGCGTGATGATCGGCAGCGGCATCGGTGGTATCGAGACCTTCTACCAGCAGGTTGTGGTGTGCCGTGACCGCGGCGCCGACCGGGTGAGCCCGCTGTTCATCCCGATGATCATCGCGAACATGGCGGGAGCGCAGGCGTCGATGGACCTGGGGTTTCAGGGCCCGCTCTCGTGTGCCACCACCGCCTGTGCATCGGCCAACCACGCCATTGGCGATGCCTTTGATCAGATCCGCCTGGGCCGCGCCGACGTGATGTTTGCCGGCGGTGCCGAGGCTGCGGTCACCTACGTGGGGATCGTGGGCTTCAATGCAATGAAGGCCCTGTCGACGCGTAACGACGACCCGGGCACGGCGAGCCGCCCGTTTGACATCGGCCGCGACGGCTTTGTAATGGGAGAGGCTGGCGCAGTGCTGGTGCTGGAGGAGAAAGAGCGCGCCGAGGCCCGCGGAGCCGACATCGTGTGCGAGATCGTGGGATATGGCCTGTCGGGCGACGCACACCACATCACCGAGCCCGACCCCACCGGTGCCGGCCCGGCCAACGCGATGCTGATGGCGCTCGCCGACGCCGACCTGGAGCCATCCGACATCGATTACATCAATGCGCATGGCACCTCGACGCCGGTGGGCGACCCGTCGGAGATCCGCGTGATCAGGCGGGCGTTTGGCGACGAGCTGGCGGCGCGCACAATGGTGAGCAGCACAAAGTCGATGCATGGGCACTGCCTGGGGGCTGCCGGAGCGCTGGAGGGCGCACTCACCGCGCTGTCCATCAAGCACGGCATCGTGCCCCCCACGATCAATCTGAGCGAGCTCGACCCCGACTGCGCGGGTGTTGACCACGTGATCAACGAAGCCCGCACGGCAACGGTGGACGCGGCGCTGTCGAACGTATTCGGCTTTGGTGGCCACAACGCCACCCTGGCCTTTCAGCGCGCGGGAGTGCGGTGACGTCGAACCGCGCCCACCAGCCGCCGATGGGCCGCGCGCGTGCGGGAACCACGTTCGCCCGGGAGATCTGGTTTCGGTTCACCAATCGCATTTACGGCCCGGGCACCAAGACCCGCCCGTGGACGTGGATTGGTGATGAACGCATCGCGATCGGCAGCATCCCCACGCCGGCGAGCCTGTTGGTGCTTGCCCGGGAGGGCGTGACCCACGTGGTCAACTGCCGCGCACGCCCCCAGACGACCTTCAGCCAGGACCTCTCAGCCGAAAAGCAGTTGTTTGGCGCTACGAACGTGGCCGTTGCGCCCATGTGGGACCACGGGCGTCATCAGCCCCCCGCAAAGTGGGCCGATGCGGCCGAGATGGCGGCCCGCTGGCTTGAGGACGACCCGCACGCCCGCGTGCTGATCCACTGCCAGCGAGGCAGGCGCCGTTCGATGATGGTGGCCTATGCGGTGCTGCGGCTGAGGGGCCGTGCACCAGAGGTTGCGGCACAGGAGTTGCTGGAGAATCGTCACGAGGGCCGCATCGTGCCGGCATACCGCAGGGCGATTGAGGATTGGCTCGCGTCACGTTCGGTAGGGGTACATGGCATGATCGGCCCCAGATGAGTCGCGTCGGCCGCAACATCACGGTGTCTATTGATCGCCTCCGGCATCTCGGGCACCGACAGGACCGCCCGCGCCGGATCGCGAGCGATGCGAGCACCTGCCCCAAGTGCGACAGCCATTACTCGGGCGACGAGATGCACCGCAATCTGCGTGTGTGCCCGGCGTGCGGCCACCACTTCCCGGTGACGGCCCGCGAGCGCCTGGAGCAGCTCGGTGAGCCGGGCGGCTACGTGGAACTGTGGTCAGACCTGCGCGCCGCCGACCCGCTGCAGTTCACCGACCTCAAGCCCTACGTCGATCGCATTCGTGAGGCCGAGACCAAGACGGGCATGAACGAGGCGGTCGTGTGCGCCGAGATCGAGGTGCGCCGCGTGCCGTGTGTCGCCGCGATCATGGACTTCTCGTTCATGGGCGGTTCGATGGGCGCGGTGGTTGGCGAGAAGCTGGCCCGGGCGTGCGAGCACGCTGCGCAGAAGGGCATCCCGCTCATCATCCTGTCGTCGTCCGGTGGCGCTCGCATGCAGGAGGGCACGCTTGCGCTGATGCAGATGGCCAAGACCGTTATCGCCCTCGATGCTCTGGCCGAGGCGCAGGTGCCCGTCATCATGATTCTTGCCCACCCCACCACCGGTGGTGTGTGGGCATCGTTTGCGTCACTCGGCGACGTGACGTACGCCGAGCCCGGCGCACTGATCGCATTCAGTGGTCCCCGGGTAATTGAAGAGACCACTCGTGAGGTGCTGCCCGCCGACTTTGGTCGTGCGGAACGTCAGCTGGCCAACGGGCAGGTGGATGCCGTGGTGGACCGCCGCGAACTGGCTGCCCGTATTGGGCGCGTGCTGCACATCTTGGCGCCACCCGACGGCGAGGCGCTGGTGGCCGCTCCCCCCGGATGGGCACAGGGCGGGGCTGAGCGGGTGGGGCGCGTAGCGCAGTCGCTGCCATCCCTTCCGGGCAAGATCTTGGGCCGCATTCGCCCCGGCAGCGGTAACGACGACGGGCCTGCAGCGTGAGCGGCGGAAAGCCAGACGGCCCGTCGTTTGTGCGGCGCGTCACCGGCAAGCTCGGGCGATCGTCGGGCGTCCAGGTGGACGAGGATCTGTGGGCCAGCATCCAGCTCGCCCGCCATGCCGAGCGGCCCTACACGCTCGACTACATCAACCGCATCACCTCCGACTTTGAGGAGATGCACGGTGACCGCCTCTTTGGCGACGACCCGGCGATGGTCGCCGGCTTCGGCCGGTTCAACGACCGCGCCGTGGCGTTTGTGGGTCAGCAGAAGGGCCGTGACACCAACGAGCGCACCTATCGCAACTTCGGCATGGCGAGCCCCGAGGGCTATCGCAAGTCGATGCGCGTGATGGAGATCGCAAACCGCATGGGAATGCCGATCGTGACCCTCATCGACACCCCCGG
>CAMCOB010000082.1 GCA_945876305.1 Bifidobacterium breve | reverse complement strand
CCCAACCTCATGGAAATGCTCAGCGAACCCCAGGTGGCGACGACCCGGTGACCCTTTCACTCGGAATCGACGTTGGTGGCAGTGGGATCAAGGCGGCAATTGTCGACCTGGCCACCGGCGAGTTCACAACAGAGCGGGTGCGGGTGGAGACACCGCAGCCCGCCACACCGGACTCGGTAGTTGCTGCAACCGCGGGCCTCATCTCCGACCTGAGGCACAACGGCCCGATCGGCATCGGGTTCCCGTCGCCCATCGTTGACGGTGTCACCACCCTCGCGTCCAACATCGACCCGGCATGGGTCGGTGCCCGCGCCGAGGACCTTTTCGCAGCGGGCCTCGGTGCACCGGTGAGGGTGATCAATGATGCTGACGCCGCCGGCGTGGCCGAGGCCCGCTACGGGGCCGCTCACGGAGTTGAGGGTTTGGTCGTGCTGCTCACCCTCGGAACCGGCATCGGTTCGGCACTCCTCTACAACGGCGTGCTGGTTCCCAACACCGAGATGGGGCACATCCAGGTGCGCGGCAAGGATGCCGAGCACCGTGCTGCCGCATCGGTGCGCGACGCGCACGACCTCTCATGGCACCACTGGGCAGAGCGCCTGCAAGAGGTGATCGAGGTGATCGACCGCCTGTTCTGGCCCGACCTCGTATTGCTTGGTGGCGGAGTCTCCCGCAAGGCCGACAAGTTCTTGCACTTCCTCGATGTCCGTCCGCCACTGCGTGCAGCCGCGCTCGAGAACCGGGCCGGCATCGTGGGCGCGGCAGCGGCGGCCGCAGACCGCGCATGATCACCACGCGAATCCCTGAGGGGATCCGCGTGGTGATGCAGACTGACCATCAGTCGCAATGTGGCCTTTTGGCAGAGGCATGGGGCAACGCGCAGTTCGCGCGCCCTGAGCCGTGGGGTCCGGTGACATCGGCTGCCGAGTGGCACGACGAGGGCTGGCGCCAATGGGAGGCGTCCCCCGACGTCTCGGCGGACGGGGAGCCGCGGGACTTCGTGCATATGCAGACCTCTGAGCACATGGCAATCCACCGTCGCAGCATCCACGCGGCTCGCACCCGCGACGAGGTCACCGGCATGCTGGTCGGCCTGCACTGCGCGGGGCTCGTGCAGCGGCGAATGGGCCTTGACGGCGAGATGCCGGATATCAATGTTCTGCCGGATCCCGTTCGGGGCCTCATCAGCGACGAAGCCGCGGTGCAGCAGGGCGTGGAGTCCCAGATGGGAGATGCGAAGGAGGCCCGTGAATGGACGTGGGCGGCCTACCGTGTGCTTCAGGCGCTCGACTTACTGAGCCTTTACCTCACGTGGACAGGGCTCGCAGGCGACGAGCCATGGACCCTCCGGCGCGTTCCACGGTCCGTGGATGACGCCGAGGGTGTTGCTGTCGTGATCTCGGCAGTTGATGACCGGACGTGTGCACTCGACCCATGGCCATTCGCCGGCGACTCGGTGGACGCACCGGTGCTCGGCCGGGTCATCCCGGGTCGCGCGTATGCCAACGCCGACGACCTGCGCACGGCACTCCTCGACGCACCACTCATGCCTGTGCCGTTTCGCGTTGTTCGGGCGTAGGCCGCCCCAGCGCGAGCTCGCCCCAGCGATTCCTGCGGCGGCGGGTCGGGGCCGACCCGCCGCGGGGCACGGGTGGGGCTAGGCGTCCAGTTCGTACTTGAAGCTGATCAGCAGACGCACCCGATAGCGATCCACGGTCCCATCCTTGATGGTGACGTCCTGCTTTACAACCTCGGCCACGCGCAGATCGCGCAGGGATGCAGAGGCGGTCTCCACCGCGAGCGTGGTGGCGGCTTCCCATGATTCGGCACTGGTCCCGACAATCTCGATGACCTTGTAAACGCTGTCAGTGGACACGAAGTGCCTCCCCGTCGCATATCCGCGGTTCATCGCGGCTCACCATGATTGTGGCGGGCCGACCGCCCTTCCTGCAACCTCGAGAGCGATGGCGATGGTCCCCTCCTCAGTGAGCCGGGCGATGTTGACCTCGGCCCGGGCAATGAGATCGGGGTCTGCCGGGATGATGACCACACCGCGATCGTTGCTTCCGATGCGTGCCCAGCGGTCTCCATCCCCATGCAGGCAGCGGTACGCGGTGACAGCACAGGCGGAGGCGTCGATGGCAGCGGCCTCGTCGAGGGCGGCCAGGTCACCCGTGCGCTCAGGCTCGGGCCAGGCACTGAGATCTGCTCCATCGGCGAGAATCATGCGTGCCGGAATCAGCCCGTCGTTGCGTGCCCTCCCGCCCCGGGGGCGGAATGCGGGTGGACGCACATCGAGCCAGGCTGCGCGATAGGCAGCCAAGCCGAGGGGCGCCGAGCCGGGTTCGTAGTCGCGCTCCCAGAGCAGTTGGCGGATTACCTGGTCAGGGATCCCTTCGACAACGATCTGGGCCGGCGGAAGTAGCGCGGCAAGGATGGCGCCCCGTGCGCCTCCATGAACCGTGACCATGCGGGCGGCCGTGACAGGAAATGCGGGGATGTCGAGCCAAGTGAGAACGTGCTCCAGATCCCGACGGCCCTGGGTGTCGGGAGGAATCACGACCGGTGCATCAATCACCACAAGGGCAGGAGATGCACCCACGGTGGCCGCGATTTCCTCATTGGAACTGCACATCTGCACTCCGAGAAGGTCGCCGGTGGGGCCGATCTCGGCCACCGCGGACCGCCCAGGGGGATCGACCCGGGTCATGTCGGGCATCAGGTGGATTCCAACTGCGCGCACGTGGCGAGGGTACCGATGAACGGAGCGTTGCAGAGGATTTCCGGCACCTGCGCTACGCTTTCAAGCGTGTCGCCGCGGCCTTAGAGTGTCGCGGCGCTCCCCGATCCGGTTGGAGACATGAGTTCGATCCTGCTCCTCATCATCTCGCTCGTTGCCCCGTGGGTGGTGCAACTCGCCCCGCCGCGTCAGCGGCCCGTCGCACTGGTGGCGGTCATCGCCGTGCTGCTGCTGTTTGGCATCTTCTCCATCAACCCGATTACTGCATGGCAGTTCTGGGTCGGCCTCATCATCGGCATCGTCTCGATCGTCGTCTGGATCAACATGGGCAACCGCCCGCGTGGACGCAGCCGGTGGGAGGACGAGGAGCGCGCCGAGCCGACGGGCGAGCTCTAGCCGGCAGGCACTCCCAGGAGCGCGCTGTCAGCGCGCTCCTTCAGCGCGTATGTGTTGGGCTTGCAGGGCGTCACGGCGCACACAACGAGCGACTGCCCGGCCACTGTGTTCCACTCGTAGCCGCCCGGGCCCAGCTCAGGCGCGCTGCGTCCATGTTCGCATGTGGCCATGGGAGTGGCGCTGTGGTCAATCGAGTTGCCGAGCGGCTTCGTGTTCCGGTCGAAGGTCATTGAGCGGACCACGCGCTGACCGGGTTTCATGAGACCGGACCCCCGCTTGCCCTCGAAATAAAATCGCGTCGTCAGGGCACTGCGGTTGAGGTAAACAACCGAGTAACGGCCGTACTTCACCTGACTCGGGGTGACAGTGATGTTGTTCGCAGAGCAGGAGATCGTCACGACGGGCGCAGGCGCCCCGGATGCGACCACTGATCCGGCCATGACGACGGCTGTAGCGACGGTGGCGAGCCGGATGAGTGTGAATGAGCGCACGGGTCGCCTCCGATGATTTGTGAGTGCTGCTGAAATGCTCAGCGGCGCTACGCGTTGGGCTCGAGGTTCTCCGCGATGAGCTGATCGGCCCGGGCCTGATCCGACATCAATAGCAGCCCCTTCTTGAGGCTCGCGACGCCCTGCGCCTTCTGCCCCGCGGCGATCTGGGCCAGTCCGAGAGCGAGCGGGCCGTCCTCGTACTTGGTGTCGAGCGTCGAGGCCGTGGTGGCTGCGGCGATGGCAGCTTCGTTCTGGTTCGTGGCGACGAGCGCGTAGGCAAGGAATGCCAGACCCACGGCGTCACCGGGGTCCTGCGCCACGGCTGCCTGGAACACCGGCACGGCCTCCGCGGTGCGATCAAGGCGCGAGAGCACCAGGCCCTCGCCGAGTAGAGCCGGTGCGAGCGTGGGGTCGGTGGTGGTGGCCTTGAGGTATGCCGCGAGGGCACCCTTCAGATCGTTCTTCGCGGTGAGGATCTCACCCTGAAGCATCTGACCGATGCCGGTCTTCTTCATGGCGGGAGACCAGGCGTCAAACTGCTTCTGGGCGTCATCGGGCTTGCCGACGTCAATGCGGTTGCGGGCGCTGGCCAGCATGTATCCCAGCTTCGGGTTGCGCTTGACGAGCACCTTGAACGTTGCCGCGTAGTCGGGCGCCGGGGTCCAGTCAGGTGGCAACTGCAGCGTTGCCGATACGACGGTTGCGCCGCGTCGATACTCAATCGGCATAGGCGTGTCGGCCGGCAAGGTCTTGATTGCGGATTGCCACTGGCCGGGGGTGCTCACATCAAGGTTGTTGATCTTGGTGATGACGTCGCCTCGGCGCAGCCCCGCGGTAACGAGCGCGCCCTTCACGCCCAACGCGGTCACAAGCTGGCCACCGGGAGCGATCTTGAGCTGGCGGGCGATGGCGGGGAGATTGGGCACCGTGTAGCCGTCAAGGCGGCCGCGCGGAGGGGTGAGGCTGAGCAGGAACTTGCCGGTGAGCGGCTTGGACGTGCCCTGCGAATTCTTGGCAACGATCGACACCGTGTAGTTGCCGGCCGGCAACTGATATCCCTGATCGTTGACCGCCTGTACGAGGAACCACACCTGTCCCTGAATGTGATCTTGCGAGCTGGTGAGGGTGCGCACGACCTTCTTGGTCGTCGCGTCCTTGATGGTGGCGGTCACCGTGGCAACGGTCTTCGACTTGACGCCGAGCATGAATCGTGCGTGGCCCTGCTCGGCGACGATGGTCTTTCGCAGCCGCAGCACGCTGAGCGCGGGCGGACCCGTGACCCGCGGCACCGTGGGGGTGGTGGCACTGGTGGTGGTGGTGGCACCAGTAGTGGTGCCAGCAGTGGTTGGGGCGGTCTCTGCGCCGGTCTGAGCCCATGCCCCTGCGGGCAGACCAAGAACGGCAATCGAGAGAGACGCAGCCATGAGGGCTGTTCGACGCACAGGACCAACATACCACCCCTTGCTACCGTGACCCATCTTGGAAGTTCCCCGACCAACGCTCGAGGTGCTTGAGCGCACACGACGTGGCGAGGTCATTGACCCCGCTGACATCACCGCGCTCGTGGGTGCTTGGACGACCGGCGCCGCGTCTGATGCGCAGATGGCAGCCTGGTGCGCCACAGCCGGCATCCGCGGGGCATCATATGAGGTTGCAAAAGCCCTTGCGGAAGGGCTTCTGGCCGGGGGTGACCGCCTGGAACTGGCGTCGTTGGGCCCCACCACCGACATCCGCTCAACCGGTGGGGTGGGGGACAGCGCGCTCATCTTTGCCGCGTCTGCCGTGGCGGCTTCGCTTGGGGTGATCGTGGCATCAACGGGGGCCCGGGGGCTCTCGTTCACGGGCGGCATCCTTGATGCACTCGAGGCCATTCCAGGCATGCGTGTGGACGTCACTCTTGAGGAATATGTCCTGCAAGCGCGCAACTTCGGCATCGTCATCGCCGAGCCCGGCGACAGGCTTGTTCCCGGAGAACGTCGCCTTGCGGATCTTCGCGAGTCGACGGCAACGGCTGAGGGGGACACCCTGGTCGCTGTCTCGGCAGCCGTACGGGCAGTCAGCGGTGGATCCACGACGGTCGTCGTTGAGGTGCCGGGTGGGTCGGGCGGACTGCTGGCCGATACCCAGCACGCCGCCGCCGCTGCCGCCCTTATCACCCGGCTGGGGGCAGATTGGCACCGCCGCGTGCATGCAGAGGCAACGCTGCGCGCGGTGCCGTTGGCTGGGGCCGCCGGCCCGGGCCTCGAAATTGTGGCTGGTGCCAGCGTGCTGCTGGGTGAGGGCGATCCGCACCTCGTGGACCGGGTGGCGGCGCTTGCCGGCAGGGCCGCTGAGGAGTCCGGCGTGTTGGAC
>CAMCOB010000081.1 GCA_945876305.1 Bifidobacterium breve | reverse complement strand
TGGGCCACTCGCTACTTCCCGCGTTCCTGAGATGTCCCCCCGCTTCGGGGCGCTCTCGCAGTATCTCTTGGTGGGGCTGTGGCCGGCCAGACCTCAGGCGTCATCACCGCATGCGAATGCAACGGCTTCCTCCGGCGTGTCAGCGATTCGGATGCGGTCGAGATCTTCGGGCTGGATGAAACCCTCGTCGAGTGTGGTGCTGCGCATCCAGTCGATGAGTCCCTGCCAGTGGGCCTTGCGGTAGAGCACCAGTGGGAAGTCGCGCACCTTGCCGGTCTGGATGAGCACCAGGGCCTCAAACAGTTCGTCGAGCGTGCCGAAGCCGCCGGGCATCACGATGAATGCCTCGGAGTACTTCACGAACATGGTTTTTCGCACGAAGAAGTACCGGAAGTCCACGCCCAGATTCACATAGGGATTCTGCCCCTGCTCGCGTGGCAATTCGATGCTGAGGCCGACAGAGAGCCCACCGGCATCGTGCGCCCCCTTGTTGGCGGCCTCCATCAGCCCGGGGCCGCCTCCGGTGATGACTGCCCGGTCCCTCTCCGCCAGCAGACGCCCGATCTCAACCCCGGCCTCGTAGTCGGGATCGCCCGGTGCGGTACGGGCTGACCCGAACACCGCCACCGCCCGGTCCACCCGGGCAAGCGCGTCGAAGCCGTCCACGAACTCCCCGAGAATGCGCAAGACCCGCCATGAGTCGGTGGAGAGAAATTCGGGCTCCGGCCCCTGCAGCAACATGAGGTCGGCATCGCGCGCGCGATCCCCACCAGGCCCTTTTGTGACGATGCGCCCGCGTCTGGTGAGGTCCTCTGGCACTGAGCTAGCCAGCCACGCGATTGAGCACGGCCGTGGTCACGTACCCACCGCCGGTCCAGCGGTACTGCAGACGTCCATCCGTGCGAAGTGCGACCGATGCCGTGCCAATGCCAACGCACGCCGTCGTGTGGCTCTGTGTGATGACCTCGGTGAAGCGGCGCCACCCGGGGGTGTTGCCACTGAGCGGCACCCAGTACCCACTGCAGGTAAGGGGTGGGCCGTAGCCCACGGAGCCTTCGATACCTCCCAATACGGTGCCGCGCACAATGAGGTCAGTCGTAACGCGACCTCCAGCTGCAGGGTGACCGACGCCGCGCCAGTGCCCCGAGATGCCGTCGAGATACGCGATGCTCGCCATGTTGCCCTTGGTCCATCGGTAGCGCAGGGTGCCATCGGCGGCGCGCGACAGATTGACCCTGCCGCCGTCCTCACACAGAGTGCTTCGGGTCGCGGTGACCGTCTCACGGAATGTCGTGACGCCCGCGGTCTGGCGCACAGGGGTCCAGCGCACCGAACAGTTGAGCGGGGCACCCAGATCGGCGCGTCCGCTGGGACGCCCGTCGGCACCGATGGAGATATTGCCGTGCACGGTAAACGTGACGGATGCATCGGTGACGCTGCGTGCGGTGCCATTCCAGGTGCCGCCGATGGGGCGGGCACCCGTCCACGCCGTCGCCACTGAGGCGGTTGCGGCGAGGGCGACGGCGGTGATGGGGATGATGAGTTTGCGCATGAAGTTGATGATACCGGCGACGTCGCGGGGTCCCCGCTGCACCGACTGACTCGGTGGGTCTCGGCCGTCGGGGTATCGTGACCACGTGCGAAGAATCCTCCTTCCCGCGGCCCTTGCCGCTGCATGTGTCGTTGCCATCCCCGGCATCGCGTTTGCCGACGACGTCACGGGCACCACCTCGGTGCTGGATCCCGCTCCCACCACCACATCCCCCGTGGCACCGGTTCCAGATCCGGTTCCCGCCCCGACTGCATCAACGCCCACGACCGCGGTACCAGTTGCGCCTCCATCACGCGTGGCGGCACCCACAAGGAGATCGGTGTGGGCAGGGCGCCTGCTGGTGACCTCAACGGCCCGGGCAATGCCGGGGCCGGGTGGCAAGCCCATCAAGTTGGTGCAGCCCATTGCCCCGCTGGGCGCGGGCCCCGTGTGGTTGCAGGTGCGGGGCGTCAAGATTGTGCGCGGCGTGCGGTGGGTGCAGATGCTGCTGCCAGTGCGCCCCAACAACACACGGGGGTGGATGCGTGCCCGCGACTTCACCTTCCGCGAGATCCATCTGCGAATCGACATCGACGTTGGGGCACGCACGCTCGCCCTGTACCGGGGTGGCACTCGCCTCAAGTTGTTCAAAGTGGCCGTGGGCGCTCCCAAGACCCCCACACCCACCGGGCGGTTTGCCATCGCTGAGATCATTCCCACGGGTGACCCAAAAGCATTCCTCGGCCCTATCGTCATGCCGCTCACGGCATTCTCAAATGTCCTTAACGAGTTCGCCGGCGGTAATGGCCGTGTTGCGATCCACGGCACGAGCCTGCCCGACTTGATTGGAAAGCCAGTCAGCCACGGGTGCATTCGCATGCTGAATGCCAACGTCAGGGTGCTATCGCGGATGGCGAGCAACGGTGCCACCGTGACCATTCACGGATAGATGCACGAAGTCGTGCGGAACTCCGCACAATCTGTGCGTATTCGGTGACATGGGCGGGGCTAGCGTGGCCCCATGGAGCGAATGGCAGATGCTGCGGGTGGGGTGACCCGAGGGGGGATCGACGACGATCCCGATGATCGCTACGCCCTGGCCATCGCCATGTTGTCAATTGGGGATGAGCGTTCGGCGCGCCGAACGGTGCAGGGAGCCCTCGCGCGATCTGGGGCATCACGGCATGCGGTGGTGCGTGCATGCCTGGTTGATCTGGCGCACCAGCTTGACGGCGAAGCGGCGTTGGCCCGTTTCGCGCAACGCACTGCCGGTCCAGCGGGATGGCTCGCCGATCCGAATTCCCTTGCCCAGTCGGTGCTTGCACTCGGGCGGGCACACCTGGTTGAGGTGGTCATCGAGGAGATTGCGCGTCTCCTGCCAGAGGATGCCCTCATCGCACTCCTTGGTGCCATGGCCCGGGCCGGCACGCCCGCATGCCGCGATCTTCTCTTTGCCTGCGCCGTGGTGGTGGAAGGGGGAGGAGGCTTTCTTGCAGCGCGCCTGACGGACGGCACGGTTCCCGAGGCCACGTGCATCGCGGGGCTGCAGGATCAAACTCCAGTGGCCGCCTGGGCCGCGGCCCCGGTGGATGCCCCCAGGCAGCAACAGGTGATTGTGGCGGTGGCACGCGACGCCGGACGGGTGGCGCCCATTGTGGCGCTTATCGATCATCACGATCTGGGGGCTGCGCTGGAGGATGCCTTCGTGCTTCCCGACATGCTGCCTGCGCGACTCGACCGCGAGGTGCTCGGTCCGATGACCAGCGGCGGGCTTGTGCCGGTGCCCATGTCGGTGGCTGACGCCTGTACGGCCGTCAGCGAGGCGCTGTCGGCAACGTTGGCACTGGGGCACGAGATCCCATCGAATGCCTACCAACCCGTGGCGCACCGTCTGCGCCGTGCGCTTACTGGCGACATTGCCCGTGGGGCCGGGTAATCGGGAGAATCGGTATGCGTAGGCTAGAATGGGGGAATGTCCGATGCCTTGCCTCCTGACCTGATCGCCGCGCTCAAGCAGATCGACCCGAAGATGAGGGGGGATCTCGAGGAAGCCCTCGCGCCCGTCATCCCGGACCTCGGCCCACGCGAGGTCGCGGTGCTGCTTCGACTGGTGGACGGCATCAAGGGCGGTGCGTCAATCCCCGAGCTCAACGCATTTGTGCGCCTGCTGCCGGTTACCGTCAGTCGCGTGGTGCAGCCGGTGGTCGAGCCCGTCGAGGTCAACTAGCGCCGCATGTGACCGCCGGCGGCGGCTTCGGGCCGCAGCCGCGCTAGCGTCATCAGCCGTGTTACGAACGACACTCATCGGCACCATGGCAGCCCTCTCGGTGGCATCCGGCGCATCTGCGTTGGGTCTCGCGCCGGTGGGCCGCGGCTTTGACGGCGCACTTGCGGTGGTGCAGGCACCCGGAGAGGCACGCCTGCTGGTGGTGACCCGCACTGGGGTGGTGAGGCTTATTACGCAGAGGGGCACACCGGGCCCCATCTGGCTTGATCTGCGCAATCGCGTGGGCTCACGGTCTGTGGAACAAGGGCTGCTCGGGCTGGCGTTCGCACCCGACTTCGCCACGAGTGGCCGCCTGTTCGTGCATTACACAAACCGATCAGGCGACTCACGCGTGGTTGAGCTGCGATCGCGACCGGGCGCTACGCGGGTGTCCACTCGCACGGCCCGCGTTGTGCTGCGCCAGCACCAGCCGTACACCAATCACAACGGCGGCAGCCTGCAATTCGGTCCCGACGGAATGCTCTATATCGGGTTCGGTGACGGCGGGGGCCAGAACGATCCGGACGACACCTCAGCAAACGCGGCAACGTGGCTGGGCAAGATTCTGCGCATCGACCCCTCCCGACGCGATCCCGGCAAGGCGTACGCCGTACCTGCCGGAAACCCCTTCGTGCGGATTCCCGGTGCCCTGCCCGAGATCTGGCACCGTGGGCTCAGAAACCCCTGGCGGTTCACCTTCGATTCGGTGACGGGCGCCATGTGGATCGGCGATGTGGGCCAGAACGCGGTTGAGGAGATCGATCGCGCCCCGGCTGGCGTGGGTGGGCTCGACTTCGGCTGGAGCCGGCGCGAGGGAACCGACGACCTCAAGGGCGGACCCCGGTCGGCAACTGAGACCGATCCCGTGGCGCAGTACCGCCATGGCGACGACGGCTGCTCGGTGACCGGCGGGTACGTTCAGCGAGGTGGCAGGGTGCCAGCGCTGGAGGGGCAGTACATCTATGGCGACTGGTGCTCGGGCAAGACCTGGGCGATACCGGCAGACGGGTCCGGCCCCAGCCGCGAGATCACGGGACAACTGGGGCGCCTCCCGGGGCTCACGTCATTCGGCCAGGATCGCGCGGGCAATATCTATGCGGTGACCTCGAAGACGGTGACGCGCATCAGGGAGTAGCCCCGGCTGGGCGACTTACCAACCCCAGGTCCCCTCGTCGCCCTTGAAGGGGCCCACCACGTCGGGCGTGATCCACCCGCCGTAGAAGCCGCCAGGCTGCGCCTGCACCGGCTGGCCATCCACCGTGCACTCGAGGGCACCGGGGTAGAAGGCGATGTGTCCGGCGATGGGGGCGAACGCGGGCACCGGATTGCGGTAGCGCCACGCCACCCTGGGCAGCACGATCTGGTCAACGGCAACGTCGAAGTAGTCGGCTTGGCCCTTCCACTCGCACAGGCTGCGGCCCTCGGCCTGGCGCAGGTGCTCCATGGCGACGTCCTCCCGCGGCAGATACCACGCCGGCGCGTGGCTGGTCTCCATCACGCGCCATGCGCGATGGGTGTCGGCAAGCGTCACGTCGCCCAGTTGGATGACCACATGGCGGCCGCTCTGCTCGAGGCGCGGCGGACGCGGGTAGCTCCACACCGACTCCTGCCCCGGCCCCACCGGATCGGGTTCGGGGCGGCGCATCCTCATTCGTTCCATCCGGCGAGTAGGGCGTCGGTGATGCCCTTCACCCGGTCCATATCACCGGCGTCGACGGCGCCCTTCAGGGCAACGAGCATCTCGGGAGGCGCTGCAAGCAGGGCCTCGGACCCTGCTGTCATCCATCGCACCAGTGCGTGGTGCGCGACATCATCGACAGGGATTCCCAGTCGATCGGCCAGCACCTGAAGCCCTGGGAGCGGGTCCTCCAAAAGCGATGCGGTCACCTCCGCGCGAAATCGCCCGGCAGGGTCGAAGGTCTCTGGATCGTCCATGCCCACATGGTATGTGCGCATGGCTGCGCTACCGTCGTGAACCATGAGCAACCACTTCGAACCAGTCATCCCCTCGAAAGGCTGGGCCGTTGCCCATCTCTTGCTCAGGGTCGATCCCGACGCTGGCAGCGGCACATCCATTGCCCGGGCGCTCAGGGTGTTCACCGATGCGGCCCCCGAGAACCAGGTGCGAGCATTCTCGGTGGTGGGCGGCCGCGCCGATCTGGGATTCCTATTGGTGGCACCCAATGTGCACGACCTCGACATCGCCGTGAAGGGCGTCATGTCCGGGCCGGTTGAGGCCGAGTACACGTACCTCTCCATTACGGAGGAGAGCGAATACCGCGCCAC